>SYHM01000217.1 GCA_005799205.1 Planctomycetia bacterium
ATCGGTGGACTCGTGCTGGGATTGCTGTTCGCACTGGCAATCCCCTATTTTTGGGTTGGGTTTCCACTGATGATCGTGGTGTACGCGGCCCTTCCGTACGGCTACTGGAGATACCGAAATCCAAAGGTGCCCGAGAAGTTCCGCTTTGATCTCTTTGCAGGGAAGTGGGCCGCCATGGCCGACGCCCGCAAAACGAAGAAGGCCTTCGGAGAGGTGACCGTGTCGTACGCCGATGGCAAGGGCAATCGGCAGACTCCCCCGACCAAAGAGAGTCCGCTCTTCGAAGTGCACATGGCGACTGAGCAATTGCTCGTGCCTGCGCTGCCAGCGCGCGCGAGTCGCGTCGAGCTCGCGCCAGGCAGCAACGGATATTCTTCTGTGCAGTTCATTGACTCGCTGCGATATCGGCGAGCCGCGATGACCACCGAGCTGGCGACGAAGGTCATCGACTATCTCAAATCGGCGGCTGGACTCGAACTCAAAGATCGCCGCAAGCGTCAATCGGCACCGTTGAGGATGGAGGTTGCCGGAAGCAAGATCAACCTGAGTGTGACAACGTGGGGGTCGAGCGCTGGCCAAGTCTTGCGGATCGACTTCGAGCGAGAGCAACAGTTGACTGTGGCAATCGACAAGGGTGGCCTACTGCCGTCGCAAACCCAACTGCTTGTTGATGCTCTCAAGGATGCCCGCACCGGCGTCGTCCTCGTTTCAAGCCCTCCCGGGCAGGGTCTCACCACGCTCGGATACTCGCTGATCTCGCGGCACGATCCCTACAACTCGAACATCAAGACCATCGAGAGGTTCGTGGAGCGCCGGCTCGAAGGAGTTGATCACAACATCTGGGATGGTTCCGACCCCAACATTGACTTCGCGACTGCACTGCAGACGATCGTCCGGCGTGGGCCAGACATCGTGCTGGCGTCTGATTTGCTCGAACCAGGAGTTGGGAAAGTCCTAGTGAATCCCAACAACGCTGGGACGCTCTTCTATGTGCTCAGTCCTCACGATTCGGTTGATGGAGTTGTGTCTGCGTACCTCAAGGCGGTTGGAGATTCCAAGCTCGCGAGTTCGAAACTGATGGCTGTCGTCTCGCAGCGAATCGTGCGAACCCTCTGCACCGAGTGCCGCCAGCCCTATCAGGCCTCGCCTGAGCAATCAAAGAAACTTGGAGCACCCGCTGGCAAGACCTTGCAACTCTTTCGTTCCGGGGGCAAGGTTCAAGACAAAAATCAGGTCGTCGACTGCCCCGCGTGCGGTGGTACGGGGTTCCGCGGAGTCACTGGGGTTCTAGAAGTCGTCCGCGCGGATGATCGAGGGCGAGACCTCCTTGGTGGGGGCGACGTTGGGGGCGCCGTGCAGTACATGAGGCGCACGTTCCGAACGCCATCCTCGCAGGAAGCCGCACTGATGAAGGCGCGCTCAGGCGAAACAAGTCTTGAAGAGATTGCGCGCGTCTTTGCCCCGCCAAAGCCAGCCGCAGCAGCGAAGCCTGCTCAGGTCGCAGGAACCTCGCAACCCAAAGCACCTCCGACGTCGCCTGCACCGAGGAGACCACAATGATTCTGAATCTCGCAGTTGTTGGACTGGTCCTCTTTGTTGCCTACTGGTGGGCGAATCAAGGGCTCTTCAGCGCGATCCTTCACTGCCTGTGCGTGATCGCCGCCGGTGCGCTTGCCTTCGCTTTCTGGGAACCAATTGTCGTTGGATACCTGCTCAAAGGTGGCGATTTCGACAATTACGCATGGGGGATGACTCTTGGCGGACTCTTCATCGGCTTTCTGTTTGCGCTTCGATTGGCGTGCGACCACTTCGCACCCAGCAACGTGCGGTTTCCTCCCGCCGCGAACTTCATTGGTGGCGGAGCCTTCGGACTCCTCGCTGGGGTGCTCACAGCAGGAATGACTTGTATCTCGTGCGGACTCATCCAAGGACCTGTCGAGCTGATGGGCTATGTCGGGTGGGCGCGCGATGGCAACTCGCAGAGTGTTCCGACCCAACTCAACTCGATGATGATTCCCGCGGCGCAGTGGACGGAAAAGTTCTACGCGACACTCTCGCGAAACTCACTCTCACCGATTCGATCAACGCCGCTCGCGGACTATTACCCGCGACTTGCGGATACCGCCCTCAGCTTGCACCGCGACAGTTTCTCCGACGGCGAAGCGCGCGTGGCACTCGCTCCAGAGTCGGTGACAGGGCTAGCGATGGATTTCGACCCCGCGTACAAGGCTGGCGACAACGCAACCCCTGGCGCGTACGCGGTGACCTTCACGGTCGACTCTGGCGCGTTCGACGCGGGTGAACAGTTCATTCTCTCGAGTGCGCAGGCGCGTCTCAGTTCGGATGAGAAGAAGCCCAAGATTGTCTTCGCGACGCAGTTCTCTCAACCACTGAAGGATGGCAGTCGCAAGCTCTACCCCTTCGATGACCCGAGCAACTTCGCTACGAGCGTTCCTGGCGAGCAAGATGTCAAACTGACCTTCGTCTTCCCTGCCGAGGGATTTCCAAGCGACAAGCCCCCGCGATTTTTCTTCATCAAAGGACTTCGCTTTCAACTTCCGCCAACCACGACGGTGAACGATCTCGCCATGCAGTTAAGTGGCGAGGAGGAAGAAGTCGTCGAGCAGGATGACTCGAGCGCCGACGGTGGTTTCGTCGACGATGTTTCGAAGTGGATCGCCGTCAAGAACTCGATCCTGCCAGTCCAAATGAACACCAACATGGCGTCGCCGATGACTCACGTGGTCGGCAAGGATGGCAATTTTCTCAGCGGGGGCAAAGGGGTCTATCGCAAGGGTGCAGCGATGTCGATCTCACGGTCGCAGCGAATCAGTGGATTCAGCCACGCCGACGGAACCGAGGTCATCCTCCTTGATGTCTCACGTCGCGATGATGGCCTCGACCTCTACGGTGATCGATCCGAGACCATCAAAGCGCTTGGACGCGACGTCGCGCTCGAACTTCTCGACTCGAAAGGCAAGGGATACAAGCCAACGGGATATGTTTGGGAGCGCCAGAGCGATGTCGAACTCAATTACGAGCCGGGGAAACCGATCGCCAAGCTTTCGCAGCTACCAAGTCAACCCTCGTCAGGAGAACACAAGCTCAAACTAGTGTTCGTCGTGCCAGTTGGAACGAACATCACAGGGGTTCGACTCGGAAAGACGATCATCGGCCGCTGTGATGTCACCGCCAACAATGGCGGAGTGGACTGAGCGATCGCATCTACGCATCCTCAAGCAGACGCGACCGCTGATTCGAGCGCAACGAAGTCAATCTGGTCACTTGGCGTCTCAGTGATCCATCGATAAGTCACTATTCCAGAGCTGTTTACGACGAACACAGACCGTTTGGCGAGGCCCTTCATTCCCTTGAGGTCTTCATGGAGGACTCCAAACATACGCGATACGTCCTTATTGAAATCTGAGAGGATTGGAAAGGGCAGGTTCTCGAGTACTCGAAACTTTTCTGTCGCAAACGGGCTATCGACGGTGATCCCAAAGACCGAAACGCCAGCGGGTTGCAACTGGGTCCACCGATCCCGAATGGTGCAGACCTCCGCTGTGCACACCGGGCTGAACGCAAGCGGCATGAAGAGCAGAACGAACTTTCTAGTTCCAATAACCGACGCCATGTCGATTTCAGTCCCTGGTTTGCTCGAGAGCCGGAAAGATGGGCAGTGATCTCCTACCTGAATTTGCATTTCGGCAGATTAGGCGGAAATCGCTCACTCGACAACCTGGTGCACCCTTCGAGGTGGATTATTTTCGAAATTCAAGCGGCATTATTTGGAAACTGCGAATACTGACTTATCTTCCATGCGCACGGTAGCAGTGTTTGCCACCGTGCAGTATTGGGTTGTTGTCTCGTTCGCTGATGCAAGACGCTGAAGCGACCGAAAAAACACCTCAATGATCCAACGCGTTCGGACTTGCACTAGACGGAAACTACTGGAGAAATGATGCGTAACGACAGACTCTTCTTCGCAGCGGGTGCCTTGCTCGCTTCCTGTACCACCTTGGGCGCTTTCGCTCAGGGCGG
>SYHM01000218.1 GCA_005799205.1 Planctomycetia bacterium
CTGCGCCGATCATCGCGGCAGCCTTGGACCTCGCGAAATCGGCCGAGCGGCGCGCAATCATCAGTGCGGGAATGCGCGAGATCTGCGCTCTCTTCGCTGGCCACGACCCAGGTGAAGAGTCAGCGACGGTCATTCTGAATGTGGTGCGTCAAGCACCACCCTGACATCAATCGCGCCCCGCGAAACTCGATAGGATTGGTGCTTCTCCATCCCGTCACGCAATCATCACATGAGAACACTGATGACACACCATGCACTCTGCGTCCTTTCGCTTGCCCTGACTAGTTCGCTCGGTTGCACAGCCTGGGCGCAATCCACAGAGTCGAAGGGAACTCTCACGATCCTCTCGAGTCTGCCGCGAACTGGAAGCGCCAACGCGCAGACGACGACGATTGTCAATGGCATCAAGCTCGCGATTGCCGAAGCAGGTGGGCAGGTCGACGGCTGGACGATCGCCTACCAAGACCTTGACGATGCAAGTCCACAGCGTGGCAACTGGGATCCAGCAGTCGAGGCACAGAACGCCAACGCCGCCACGAAGGATGCGACTTGTATCGCCTACATCGGCACGTTCAATTCAGGCGCCGCAAAGGTGGCGATGCCGATCCTCAACCGCGCTGGCATCGTGATGGTCAGTCCAGCCAACACCTATCCGGGATTGACGAAGCCAGGCAAGGGGGAGCCCAACGAGCCAATGGTGTACCGCCCGACAGGGACCGTGAGCTACTTCAGGATTGTGCCGACCGATGATCTGCAAGGGGTTCAAGCGGCCGATTGGGCTAAGCAGCTCGGCGCGAAGAAGGTTTTCGTCTTGCACGACCGCGAGCTGTATGGCAAGGGAATCGCCGATGTCTTCTGCGACCATGCCAAGACCATTGGGGTGGAGATCATCGGATTTGATGGCACCGATTCGAAAGCTGCGAACTACCGCTCGCTTGTCACAAAGATCAAGGCGGTTTCTCCAGACCTCGTGTACTTCGGAGGTACGACGCAGACGAACGCGGGACAGATTGCGAAGGACCTTCGCGCGGGTGGATACGAGGGGATGTACATGGTGCCTGACGGGTGCTTCGAACAAGCCTTCATCGAAGCGGCTGGAGATTCGAATCTCAACGGAAACACCTATATCACGTTCGGTGGACTCCCAGCTGACCAGCTCACTGGGCGCGGAGCAGCCTTTCGCGATGCCTATCACGCAAAGTATGGGAGCGATCCCGAGGCCTACGCTGCCTACGGCTACGAAGCTGCTCGGGTTGTTCTGCAGGCGATTGCCGAAGCGAAGACCAGAGACCGCGCGGGAGTCCTCGCGGCGGTCGCTGCGACAAAGAACTTTGATGGGGTACTCGGTCGGTGGTCGTTCGATGCAAACGGGGATACCTCGAGCCGCGTGTTGAGCGGACAGACGGTCAAAGATGGCAAGTTCGTGTTCGTGAAAGTGCTAGGAGGCTGAGAGTCGGCAGTCGGTCGAGAGGCGACATGCAGGATTCCGAAGTCTTTCTTCAACAACTCATCACGGGGCTCTCCAATGGCATGATCATCGCCTTGATCGCGCTGGGGTACACGATGGTCTATGGCATCATCGAGTTGATTAACTTTGCGCATGGCGACGTCTTCATGCTCGGCGCCTTCCTCGCGCTCACGCTCTTGGGAATGTTTGGGATGGAAGCATGGCCGCAGCACTGGCAACTTGCAGGGGTTGTGCTCATGCTCGTCTCGTGCGCAGCGTTTTGCGGGACTCTGAATTGGTCGCTCGATCGACTCGCATATCGACCATTGCGCCGAGCGTCGAAACTATCGCTGTTGGTCTCGGCGATTGGCTGCTCGTTCATTTGCACGAATCTCGGGCTGTTTTGGGGGGGGATGCCGATGGATGTCTTCGCAGGTGGGGTGGCGGCCGCCGCCCCAAAGGACTTCCCGCAGCTTGTCCCGCAGTACAACCTGCTCGGTGAGAGTGCGGTTCGAGTGGTTCCTGCGGACATCGCGGTGCTGGTCGTCACGATCCCGCTGATGATCGCACTGGTCTATCTCGTGAAGCGAACCCGTCTTGGCCGTGCGATGCGGGCCGTTGCACAAGATTCAACAGCAGCCGCGCTGATGGGAATTCCAGTCGATCGCGTCATCGGCGTGACGTTCTTCATTGGCGGTGCGCTCGGTGGATTCGCGAGCGTCGTCTATGCGCTCTACAACAACACGATCGGATTTCAGATGGGCTACCGCGCTGGGATGGACGCATTTACAGCGGCGGTGCTCGGAGGAATTGGGAGCCTGCCAGGAGCAGTGCTCGGCGGACTCACCATCGGATGTGTACGAGCGATGAGTGATCAGTACGTTGAAACGCGATGGACGAACACCATCGTGTTTGGGATCCTCGTATTGATCTTGATCTTCCGTCCCAGTGGATTGCTCGGCTCAACCCGACGGGAGAAGGTCTGATGAGCCGGTGGCGTCCAGGTCCAATCAGCATCATTGTCTTCGTAGCGGCGCTCCTGCCGATGTGCGAACTCATGCTCCCTCAGTCGGCGCACATCACTGAAGCGGTTCGGGGAGTCTTCCTCTACGCAATTCTCGCGCTTGGACTGAATGTGGTGACTGGGTACGCGGGACTCCTGAACCTGGGGATCGCTGCATTCATGGCGATCGGTGCGTACGCGTTTGCGATTCTGACCTGTGAGATCTATCCCTTTCAGTTTGGATTCTGGCCAGGGCTTCTGCTGACGCTTCCCATTGGGGCGCTCTTCGGATTTCTGCTGGGAGCGCCAACGCTTCGACTGCGCGGCGACTATCTGGCGATTGTCACGCTTGGGTTTGGCGAGATCGTGCAGGACGTGCTAAAGAATCTCGACACAATCACGAAGGGAACGCAGGGAATCAACCCAGTTCCAGCGCCATCGTTCGGTGGTTCGATGTGGACCGCAGACGATGAGTACAAGTGGTACTACCTCCTTCTCGCGCTCATGGTGGTGGTGATTCTTGGAGTCCGCAATCTCGAACGGTCACGACTTGGCCGCGCGTGGTTCAGCATTCGCGAGGATGAGTTGGCCTCGCGTTCGATGGGTATTCGGGTTGAGCGGATCAAGATGCTGGCCTTCTCAGCCGCAGCGGCGATTGCCGCGTTCGCAGGGGGAATCTCTGCCAGCATGTTGAGTTCGACTGGCGAGCCAAGCAATTATGACTTTCAAGTCTCAGTGCTTGCGCTGTGCATCGTGATCGTCGGTGGGATTGGAAGCATCGCGGGGGTGCTGGTTGGGGCGCTGGTCATGATCGGCCTGAACTCAATCGTGCTCGTCAAGGCGACTGCCGCGCTCGATGCCCTCGGGATCGGAGCCCAAGGCAATGTGTTGCTCTCACCGAACAACTGGAAGTACCTCATCTTTGGGTTGGCGCTCGTGCTCGCAGTCCGGCTCAAGCCGCACGGGCTCGTACCGCCACGCATCGAACGGAGGGCATCATGACGGCACTGCGCGCGTCAGCGATCACGGTGCGATTTGGAGGCCTCGTCGCTGTTCAGGATGTCACATTCACCGTTGGCGAGAAGCAGATCTACGCCGTCATCGGTCCGAATGGGGCTGGAAAGACGACCCTCTTCAACGCCATGACCGGCATCTATGAGCCGACTTCTGGCGAGGTGCAGTTTGCTGGTCGTTCGGTCTGCCTGACGTTCTCAACGCGCGTTGCGGTTCGAATTGCACTGTCGGCGTTGGCGTGTGCGCTCTCATCGCTGATCGCGCTCAATGTGCAGGACTTGTGGCAGGCCACCATCATCGACAATTACCAGTACGCGCAGCCCTTCCCGTGGGTCGAGAGTGCCCACGATTGCTTCGATGCACTCGTCGGACTGATGCGCTCGGGTGGCGCATGGACAGCGATCCTCGGCGGAGTCGCGGGTGGAGGCGCGGCAGCAGTGCTGTGGTGGCGTTCACGCCGGACCCCAGACCTGATCGCACGTGCCGGAGTCGCGCGTACTTTTCAAAACATTCGCCTCTTCAACGAGCTCAGCCTTGTGCAGAATGTGCTCGTCGGGATGGATCACCGAATGCGCGCAGGGTTTTGGAGCGCACTCATGCGACTGCCGCGGTTTCATGATGAACGGAAGCACTTTCACTCAGAATCAGTCGAGCTCCTGACATTCGTGGGGCTTGCCGATCGCGCGGACTACGCCGCAGGCAGTCTTCCATACGGGCTCCGTCGCCGGCTTGAGATCGCGCGGGCGCTTGCAGCCAAGCCGAACATTATCCTGCTGGACGAACCTGCCGCTGGAATGAATCCATCTGAGATCGTTGACCTCATGACGCTCATTCGTCGAGTGCGCGATGCAGGCACGACGGTCGTGCTGATCGAGCATCACATGCGGCTCGTGATGGGAGTGTCAGATCGCATTCTCGTCTTGCAGTATGGTCGTCAGATCGCCGAGGGCACTCCCGCAGAGATTCGTGCAAATCCTGCGTGTGTTGAGGCGTACCTCGGAACGGAGTCCCACGGATGAGTGCGCCGATTCTTGAAGTGATGGATGTTCACACCGCCTATGGAGCGATCGAAGTGCTTCGTGGCGTCTCGCTCAAGGTCGAGGAGGGAGAGATCGTTGCGCTCATTGGGTCGAACGGCGCAGGCAAGAGCACGACACTGCTCTCGGTCAGTCAGGTTGTGATTCCTCGAAGTGGGGAGGTGCGATTTCGTGGCGAGTCGATGATCGGACTTCGGCCAGATCAAGTTGTGTCGCGCGGCCTCGTGCAAGTTCCAGAAGGTCGCCGCGTCTTCGCGCGCATGTCGGTTGATGAAAATCTGCAGTTGGGGGCCTACTTGCGAGAAGACCCCAGCGCGATCGCGGCTGACTTCCGTCGCGTCCACGACCTCTTCCCAGTCTTGAAGGAGCGGGGGGGGCAGCTTGCTGGCACGCTCTCTGGAGGAGAACAACAGATGCTCGCAATCGGGCGTGCATTGATGAGTCATCCGACGCTCCTCATGATGGATGAGCCGTCTATGGGAATCGCGCCACTCCTTGTGACGCGCATTTTTGGCGCAATTCGCGAACTGAATCGAGAAGGATTGACGGTGTTGCTCGTTGAACAAAATGCGCGCGGCGCACTCGGGCTTTCGTCCCGTGGCTATGTGCTCGAGACCGGTAAGATCACCACCAGTGGGAGCGGGCAAGAACTTCTGAGCGATGATCGAATCCGAAGCGCTTACCTCGGTGATTGACCGACGTCACCATTCATCGATCGCGGTGAGATGGACTTCGGCCTTGAGCCGACGGGGCGTGAGGTCGCTCAATTCATCTGGGCGTTCGTCAAACGCAACTCGGTCGACCGAAAAAAAGCCCTCGAAACTCCACTGGGGCATATGCGCCTCCACATGATCGTTCACGAGACGCTCCATCTCTGAGAGGCTGCCCGCAGTCGCCCAGACCGTGATGTAACCGCCCTTTCCGCGGCGATCTTCGCGCGCAGCGAGGACGATTGCGTGCCACAAGACCATCCCGAGTCGCCGTCCACTCTCGTCGACGTTCACTTCGGGATCGACATCGAGTTCGAGCCCCCACGCTTCACGGAGTTGAAGCAGTATCTCGTCAAGATCAGGGCTCTGGTCATCAATCGTCCGTAGCACCTCCCGCAACTGCGATGGCGGATCTGGTGAGTGATCGAGATCGTGAGGCCATGTCTCGAGCACTTCACGCAGTCCGTGCCGAGCAAGAATCCCCTCGACCTCACGGCGCATCGCGATCGGGACATTGATCAGAAGCCCCTTCCAAGTATCGACGAACACTTCGATAAATGGTTGTTCAGCATTGGCCCCAGCGCCGATTGAGCCGTCTTCAAGCAGCAAGAGCTCGAACTTGTTCCACACTTTCAGAAAATCGCTCCGAGGGATCATCTCTCCCCCGAGATAGACATCGAGCGCGCGGTACGCATCACGCGAGCCGATCTCAACAATCGGTACGACCTCTTCTGGGAGCAACTCAAACGCATCGGCGATGACAGCCCCCAGTCGATCGTGGCTCAGCACAATGTGAAATGCATAGGTGTCTGGGTCACCATCTTCGCCCGGCGCGTACTCGAGTGTGTAGCCCTGCTTGGGGGCGGGAAGCGAAATCGGCTCGATTCCAAGCGGAAACTTGTAGCCCTCAACCTCGGACCGCTCAATGTCTCGGCGAAGTTCGTAGTCACGCATAGTGAGATACTACGACTCGAGGGGCTCAGAAAGAACACCCGTTGCGTGCGCATGGGCGATGTGCTCAACGAGCCATGTCCATTCTGCATACAAGTACGGAATCGCGTGTTGGTTGTGCAGGTCGATGATCGCACTGTGGAGTTTCTCGCTCAATACGGACTGCCAGCGACCATCGCCACGATCGCAGAAATACGTTCTGCATCCCGTCGGCCGCGCGGAGTGGATCGAGCAGTGAGTTCCATCAAGAAACGGACAGGTCGCTGCATTGCGGGCTGTCACCGCTGCGTGTGGCGAGAGCGAGCGGCCGGCCTCCCGCCAGGTCCAGAGCGCCTCGAGTCCGGTGACCGCGAGAATGTGGCCGTGTGCCCCGAAGTGACAGCACTTGCCAGAAGCGAGACAGACGGGTCGTGCGACGGCAACGGTGTTCGCGCAGTCGCTGTGCAGCTCGCGCAGGCGTGCGTCGACGAGCGGGTGAGCGGACGCACACCACCACGAGTACAATGTGGAGCGAGTTGGTGGGGTGGGGGGGATGAACGGGTTCACGGTGACACGTCCGTCACCAAGGCGCCGAATCATTGTCGGCTCGATCACGCTCGCGCATGATTCGAATCTGATCAGATGGAATCAGTTGTCCAGTGTCCATCCCGGGGCATGGGGTACGCGACTTCGCGGCAGTCCACGCCCGAGCAGACCTGAGATTGTCAGGCCAAAACGGCCAGGTTTCACACTGCGAGGGTCTCGACTTGTAGATGCGGCACAGCGCGACACCTGGCTTGGACGCCCGATCGAGAAACACACAGTCAAATCCATGTGAAGTTTCAGTCTCGTTGAGTGACCTTCTGTGGCCGATTGCGCGGGTGTACCTCGACTCAAACTCGGCGTCTGTGAGCCCCAACGTAGCTGCAATGGCCCGACCCTCGTCGGCGGTGTACCAAACCGCTCCGGGTCCTCCCGTACAGCAGTTGCCACACTGCGTACACGAAAACCGAAGCCCGTCCTTAAACCACGGGTCGGGCGGTGGGGAACTTGACATGAGCAGGCCTTCACGAGATCAAATCAAGGCATTGCGGAGCGGGTTACCCCTCCGAGTCTCCATCGAATGAGGATGCATCGCCCCCATCCATGACCAGTTCTTTCACTGGGGTAACCGCTGCGAGATCTTTGATGGTTGCAGCTGATCCCACGCGATCGGCTCCAAGAGCCTCGGCTGCCATGGCGGCGGCGCGAATCTCAGCTGCCTCACCGAGTTCCTCATCAGGATTCTCCACGAGGTACCGCATCGTCAGGTTCGTGTAGGCGTCGAAACCAGTTCCTGCAGGAATCAAGTGTCCAAGCAGGACATTTTCTTTGAGACCGATGAGGGTGTCCACCGCTCCCTTGAGAGCGGCCTCCGTCAACACCTTTGTCGTCTCTTGGAAGCTTGCTCCAGAGAGGAAACTCTCTGCTTGGAGGGACGCCTTGGTGATTCCGAGCAAGAGGGTTCGGCCGCGTGCTTGTTTGGCCCTGCGGGTTTTCGCGGGTTGCTTGCCAGCGAGTTCAGCTTCCGCGTTCGCCTGCTTGACCTCTTCCTTGGCAGCCAATCCACCCTTGACGAGTGTCGTTCCGCCAGCGTCCTCGACCTTGAGCATGCCAGCGAGTGATTCGTTCACTTCGCGGAAGACATAGCGCTCGATGACGTCATTGGGAAGGATCGAAGAGTCTCCCACCTCGACCACCTTCACCTTGCTGAGCATCTGCCGGAGGACGACTTCGATGTGCTTATCTGAGATAGGCACTCCCTGCGCGCGATACACATTCTGCACTTCGGTCAGCATGTACCGATACAGCTCAGCTTCGCCCTTGATGGCGAGAATCTCAGACGGCGTCAACGCGCCTTCCGTCAGCGGGTCGCCAGCTTCAACGACGTCTCCAGAGTGAACAAGCAATCGCTTGCCTTGAAGCACATAGTGGTCTTCAGCGAGTTCTTCCTTGCTTCCGTCGGCGTGCACACGAATCGTCATCTTGCCGCGACGCTCGTTCGGCAGCAATTCGACCCGGCCCGAGATGCGCGCAAGGACGGCTGGATCTCGTGGAATTCGCGCCTCAAAGATCTCAGTCACGCGGGGGAGACCTCCGACGATGTCAGCCGATCGTGCGGTGCCCTTCGGAGTGAATGCGATGCGTTGGCCAGCCTGAATGATCTGGCCGTCCTTCGCCTCGATATGCGCCTTTGCTGGAAGATGGTGCAAATCAAGCACCTTTCCGGACGCATCCTCGATCGTGAGACGAGGATGCTTTTCACCCTTGTGCTCGATGACAACCATTTCGTCCTTGTTCGCTTTGCGTTCGACGCGAACAGTTTCACCCTCTTCGATGTCGCGAAAGCGAACGGTTCCACTCTTCTCAGCGAGGATCGGCGACACATGGACATCCCATTCCAGAACTGGATGCCCCTTCTTCACCGTCTCATTGGCTGAGACGAGAAGCAACGCGCCGTAGGGCACCTTGTACTTCTCGAGCTCGCGACCCTTCGCATCCATCACGCGCACTTCACCGGTCTTGCGGAGCGCGACGCGGTGAGACTTGTCGCCATCAACGACGGTGACTTCTCCGCAATCGACATACTCCACTGTTCCAGCTTGAGTGACGCGCCACTGGTTCTCTGTGGTCGCACTGACAGCGATTCCACCAGTGTGAAACGTGCGCATGGTGAGCTGTGTTCCAGGTTCGCCGATCGACTGGGCGGCGATGATTCCAACCGCGAGGCCCTCTTCAACCAACTTTCCGGTGGACATGTCCATTCCGTAGCAGGTTGCGCAAACTCCGCGCGATGTTTGACATGTGAGCGGACTGCGAACGAACACCGAGCGAACTCCCAGTTGTTCAATCGCCCGTGCACTCTCAGTCGTGATGATCTCATTGCGCGCAACGATGGTGCGATCTGTGCGTGGATCGACGATGGTCTCAGAACTGGTGCGGCCTTTGATGACATCTCGGAGCGGCACATCGACTTCTTCACCCTTGTAGACGGCTTCCTTCGCGATTCCGCCAGTCTGTCCGCAGTCATGCTCGATGACGACCACGGATTGAGCAACATCGCAGAGCTTCCGAGTGAGGTATCCCGAATCCGCGGTCTTGAGCGCGGTATCCGAGAGTCCCTTTCGAGCGCCATGTGTTGATGAGAAGTACTCGATGACTGAGAGCCCCTCACGAAAGTTTGACTTGATCGGGGTCTCGATGACCTCGCCGCTCGGCTTGGCCATCAACCCGCGCATTCCCGCGAGCTGCTGCATCTGAGTCTTGTTGCCGCGAGCGCCCGAATCCATAAACAGGTAGACGGGGTTCAGGTATCGCGCAGAGGCGCTCGGCTTGGACGGAAGTCCGCCAACGTTGCCAGCGATGACCTTCGAACCAGCGGCGCTGTTCTTGCGATCGTTCTTCAAGGTCTCGAGCAACATTGCTGACAGGCCATCGCGACACTGTGCCCATGCGTCGAGCACGCGATTGCGACGTTCGTCATCAGTGATGTTCCCGTCGTCGTAGTTCTGCTGCGCCTTGTCCACCTTCTTCTGGGTGTCGCCGATCAACTTCTCCTTGTTCTCTGGAATATGGAGATCAGTGATGCCGAACGACAGTCCGCTGGTGGTGCTGGCCTTGAACCCAGTCTCCTTGAGCGCATCGAGCAACTCGATCGTCGCAGCCTTCCCGCGACGTGCGAAGGTGTCGTCGATGACGCGCGCGGCGCCCTTCTTTCCAAGCGAGCAGTTGTAGAAAGGCATTCCAGTCGCAAGGATCTCTGAAAAGAGCACTCGCCCAACAGTCGTTCGAATGCGCCGATGAGCCGGGGTCGGCACGGGCGAGTCGGACTGGCCGTTGATGACTTCAGTGAAGCGATCGAGGCGAATGTCGATCCACTCGTGGACTCCAATTGTGCGGAGGTCGTATGCGAGAAGCAACTCATGCACATTGCCGAAAGTCGGAATGCGCGAACGCTTGCCAGCCGTGTCGACTGGAATCTCAATCGGTGCCGCCGTCAGGAAGTAGACCCCCATGACAACATCCTGCGATGGGCTCACGATCGGATTGCCATTCGCAGGGCTGAAGATGTTGTGCGTGCTCATCATGAGCACTTGCGCTTCCACTTGTGCTTCGAGCGAGAGCGGCAAATGGACCGCCATTTGATCGCCGTCGAAGTCTGCGTTGTATCCGGCACACACCAGCGGGTGAATCTTGATCGCATTGCCTTCGACGAGCACCGGCTCGAAGGCCTGAATTCCCATGCGATGGAGCGTTGGCGCGCGATTAAGCAGAACTGGATGGTTCTTGGTGACTTGCTCGAGGATGTCCCACACCTCTGGCGCCCGGCGCTCGAGCATTCGCTTCGCACTTTTGATCGTGTCGGCGAGACCATGCTCCTTGAGCTTTCGAATGATGAACGGTTGGAACAGCTCGAGCGCAATCTTCTTCGGAAGTCCGCACTGCCAGAGCTTCAATTCGGGGCCGACGACAATCACGCTGCGCGCGGAGTAGTCGACTCGCTTGCCGAGCAAGTTTTCACGGAATCGACCTTGCTTCCCCTTGATCATGTCGGTGATCGACTTGAGTGGGCGGTTGCTTGAGCCAAGCACGGGGCGACGGCACCGTCCATTGTCGAACAAGGCGTCGACAGCCTGCTGCAACATGCGCTTCTCATTGCGGATAATGACCTCTGGGGCGTTGAGGTCCATCAGCTTCTTCAGGCGATTGTTGCGATTGATGATGCGGCGATATAGATCATTCAAGTCGCTGGTCGCAAAATTGCCGCTCTGGAGCAGCACCAGTGGACGAAGGTCGGGCGGGATCACGGGAACGACATCGAGCACCATCCACTGCGGGTCATTGGACGATCCGCGAATCTGCTCGACGAGCTTCAGACGCTTTGAGAGGTCCTTGGCTTTCTGCTTGCTCTTTGTTTCGCGAAGTTCTTCCCGAATCTCTGCCGCCACCTGTGTGAGGTCCAGCATGTCTGGCGAAAGCAATTCACGGATTGCCTCGGCTCCCATCATGGCAGTGAAATTGCTGCCGTGCTTGGCAACGTGCTCTCGGTACTCATCGTCGGTCAGCACCTGCTTAAACTCAAGATCGGTCGAACCCGGATTCGTGACGACGTAGTCCTGGAAGTAGACGACCTTTTCGATGTCGCCGGTTCGCATGCCAAGCAGCGTTCCGAGTCGACTGGGAAGCGCCTTGAAGAACCAGATGTGAACCGCCGGAGCGGCCAGATTGATGTGCCCCATGCGCTTTCGGCGCACGCGCGAGTGAGTCACCTTGACGCCGCAGCGGTCGCAGATGATGCCCGTGTACTTCGTGCCCTTGTACTTGCCGCAAGCGCACTCGTAATCACGCTCAGGACCGAAAATTCGTTCGCAGAAAAGCCCGTCACGCTCGGGACGATAGGTGCGGTTTTAGGACACTGATGGCCGGTACCAAGTATTAAAAAATTA
>SYHM01000042.1 GCA_005799205.1 Planctomycetia bacterium
CGGATTGAGTCACGTCGCATTCAACATGCTCTTTCTGTGGGTCTTTGGAGGAGCAGTCGAAGGCAGACTCGGGTCGTGGTGGTTCGCGCTCTTTTACCTATCGGGCGCGATGGTCGCCGCGCTCGGGGAGTGGCTGATCGACCCCGCGCCGATGATCGGCGCGAGTGGCGCGGTCGCGGCAGTGACTGGAGCGTTCGCCGCACTCTGTCCGCGCGCGCGCGTTCGCATTCTCTTCTTTTTTAGCATCATCGAGATCCCCGGACTTGTGCTCGTGCTTGTCTTTGCTGGGATCGATCTCCTTGGACAGATTGGCAACTCGTTTTCAGGTACCGGCGGCGTTGCCTACAGCGCGCATCTCGTCGGGTACGCGATGGGGATGACGACGATGGTGGCCCTCCTGGGCTTGCAGGTGCTGCCCCGAACCGAATTCGACCTGTTTTTTCTGATCAAGCAGTCTCACCGTCGGCGCGCCATGCGTGCAGCGTTCAACCAACGCGGCAGCCCGTGGGTGAAGGATGCCGCACAGAACACGGCGACGACTCGTGACTCGGGTCCCGCGGCCGCACCCCGACCGATGAGCCTTGCTGAGGAGGCCGCTGCGCTGAGCGATGCTTCGGCGCGGTGGTCGCGTGGCGAGTTCGCCAGCGCCGCTGCGGCCTGGGAGCGGTTTGCTCGACGGAGTCCGACTCATCCTCAAGCAGCTGAGGCACTGCTTCTCGCGGCAGTGACTCACGCACGAAGGCTCGACGCGAGCGATCGGGCGAGAGACATTCTTGGTGCGCTCCTCACATTGCACCCAGCGCCAAGCGACGCGACGCTCGAGCAGGCACGTGCCCTGCTCGGCGAGCTCGATCAGCGAGGCACCCCATGACACTCGTCGTCAAGATCTGTGGGATCCGCGACCCCGAGATGGCCCACACCTGCGCTGAAGCCGGTGCAACTGCGATTGGGTGCGTGCTCGCTGAGGGGAGCCCTCGCACCATTTCATTCGAGCGTGCGTGCGCGATCCACGCAGCACTGCCAACTTCGGTCGCATGCATCGCCGTGGTGCAGGGACCTCAAATCGTGGACCACGACCTCTCGCGCTGGCCAGGCGGTGTTCAGTTTCACGGAAGCGAGACGGCTCAGCAGATCAGTGAGTTCGCAACGCGCTCCCCGCGCCGCACGCACCAATGGTTCGTCAAGGTCATCAAGGGATCGCTTGACGACATCCTGCCGTGGGATTTACATCCATCGATTGATGCGATCCTCGTCGATGGCGACCATGCGGGAAGCGGAAAGGCGCATTCGAATGAGTGGCTTGAACACCTCGCCACGATCCGTTCGCGCTTGACAAAGCCGGTGATTCTTGCGGGTGGACTCACACCCGAGAGCGTTGGGCGAGCGATCGAACTCGTGCGACCAGATGGAGTTGATGTCTCAAGCGGCGTCGAACGCACACGTGGCGTGAAGGATCCATCGCGAATTGTCGACTTTGTCATTGCCGCGCGCGAGGCGCACGATCGCTTACATCGTCGGTAAAACTCGCGGAGCGGTCGTCGCTGCAGTCACCCGCCCAGCAGCGCGCTGACGAATCCACTCGCTCACTGTTGCGCGAACCCCCGCCCAGCCACTCCCAAGTCGCTCGACCAGAAACGACTCATACAGCGCATCCAGAGTCCGGTCAAAAAGCAGGGTGCTCTCGATGCGCTCTTCGATCAACTCTCGAGTCGACGCGGGCGGCTCGATGGGCTTTGGAAGAGCAAGTCCACTCACCACGAAGCGATCCCCCTGCAGCGTGCACCGCCAGACCTGCCCTTCTGCAGCGATGGTGAGACCAAGTCGCCTCGGCATCTTTCCGCTCTGGAGTGCGCGGGCCGCCTCGGGGCTTCTCGTAGGAGCATCGCCGCGAAGGTTTACGCCGCCAGTCACCCCCCATGCGCACTCAAGATCAACCTGTCGCTCTGCAACAAGGGCGACCTCGCTCGGTTGCCTCGTCCGAACACCGACTTCAACGATTCCCTCAGCAGAGTCGCACTTCCACCAGAGCCAGAGCAGAAACACATTGCCGAGATAATCCGCTGGATCGCCAGAGGCCCATGAGGGCAGCGGATGTTCACCAAGTCGTCGCGGCTCACCCTCGCTGTCCGTCGCGATCGCCGCTGGCGGAGCCACAAATGCATCGAGTTGCGCATCGCGCAAGTCACGTGCAAGCCCGAGTGCATCGGCGATGCGCACGGCGCGCCTTCCTGCCCCTTGGCGCTCGATGTGACAGTCGAAGGTCTCGGCGACGACTCCCTTGAGTTGATTGAATGCCACCTCACCGTCGACTGGCGAGAGGATCACGTTGCGTTCGAGGTCCCACAAGACAGGCCGCTCCGCGATCGAACGCCAGCGTCCCTCACCAACTTCCTGCATCGCCCGCTGTTCTGCCCGCTCTTTCGCCTCGAGTCGATCCGCGCGTGAGAGGGGGTGCTCGCGGTGCGGTCCCCCTCGCAATTCGTCTTCAGCTACCGCGCGGTACGCGCGCTTGATCGCCGGTGGAACTCCAACTCGATCCGTCCGGATCGAGGCGAGCATCGCGCCAGAAAACGCATTCGACTCGTAGCAAAAGTCGAGATCGAAGAGATGGCGCCCTGCGACCCAACCACTCGTTGTGGGCACACCGTTGCCACATGCCTCTGGCCGAACGCGGTTCGTACGCAACTGTTCGAGGACCTTCGGATCGATCGCTTTCGGTGCGGCGCCTGAGACGATCGTGCAGCGCGCGTATGAGAGAACTCCGTTGCGAAAGGGCATCCACACACTATCGGTGATTTCTCGCATTTGTGAGCCACTCCGACAGGTTGTCCACCCGCAACGCCAGTCACTATCTTGGACGCATGCCATTCACCATTGAAGACATTCGCGCTCGTCAGGTTCTCGATTCTCGCGGCCAACCAACAGTCGAGTGTGAGGTGCGGCTCTCTGGCGGCGCAGTTGGACGCGCTGCCGTTCCGAGCGGCGCATCAACGGGTGAGCACGAGGCAGTCGAGTTACGCGATGGTGACAAGAAGCAGTGGATGGGCAAGGGAGTCCTCAAGGCAGTCGCGAACATCAACGATCTCATCGCACACGAGTTGCTTGGCGCCGATGCGCGCACACAGGAATCGATCGACCAATTGCTGCGCGCACTCGACGGAACGAAGAACAAGTCGAATCTCGGTGCGAATGCAACGCTTGCAACAAGCTTGGCGATCGCACACTCGGCTGCGATAGCGACCGATCAACCTCTCTATCGCTACGTTGGTGGAACCCACGCTCGAACACTGCCCGCGCCGATGCTCAACATCCTGAACGGAGGCAAGCACGCGGACAACACCGTCGACTTCCAAGAGTTCATGATTCAACCGTGGGGTTTCGGTGACTTCACCGAGGGACTGCGCGCAGGAGTCGAGATCTACCACGCATTGAAACGCGTCTTGCACGACCGCGGGCTCTCGACGGCCGTTGGTGACGAGGGTGGCTTCGCTCCAAATCTGGCGAGCAACGAGGAGGCACTCGAACTGATTTCGCGCGCCGTCGACGCAGCTGGCTATGACCTCGGCCGCCAGATCTTCATCTGCCTTGATCCCGCGACGAGTGAACTTGCCAATGAGGCAAAGGCGCGAGGCAAGAAGGGTTATTGCTTCTTCAAGAGCGACCCCAAACGGGTTCTTTCGAGCGACGAGATGATTCGACTTTGGGAAACCTGGTGTGCGAAGTGGCCGATCCGGTCGATCGAGGATGGCCTTGGTGAGAGCGACTGGACTGGATGGGCCGCGCTGACCAAATCGCTGGGATCCAAGGTGCAAATCGTCGGCGACGATCTGTTCGTCACGAATCCAGAGTTTCTGCGCCGAGGCATCGCAGAGGGATGCGCAAATGCGATTCTGGTGAAGGTCAATCAGATCGGCACCCTCAGTGAAACGCTTGATGCGGTCAACACGGCGCACCGCGCCGGATATCGAGCGGTGATGTCTCACCGATCGGGCGAGACCGAAGATTGCACGATCGCAGACCTCGCGGTGGCGACGAACTGCGGACAGATCAAGACGGGCGCACCGTGTCGTTCTGATCGAACCGCCAAGTACAACCAGTTGCTTCGAATCGCCGAAGAACTTGGAGAGGGTGCCGTGTACGGTGGAGTCGCCCCCCCAGCCATTGCCGCCGCGCGCCCGCGGACTGCGAAGCGACCGTCACGCGTATGAGTGCAGGCCAGTGATCACAAAGTTGATCACGATCCAATTGAACAACATGACACCCGCACCGATCACGGCAAGGATGGCCGTCCACAGACCCTTGTCCTTGACGCGGTAGCGCACGTGTACGAGCACTGCGAACACGACGAAGGTGTTCAGGGCGAAGACTTCCTTGGGGTCCCATCCCCACGGACGCCCCCACGAATGATCGGCCCAAATCGCACCCATCACGATTCCAGCCCACAACAGAACGAATGAAAGTTTCATCAACAGCATCGTGACGCCATCGAGCACCTCTGCGAGTCGCGCTCCGCGAAGGGGCTGCCCGGGGGCGATGGCCATCGCTCCCCCGCTGCCTCCGACACGCGCGAAGACGGCAGCGCCTCCTGCCAATCGAAACACCAGATACATCGCGGCGCTCACTGCCGCCATGAAGATCAGACAGTATGAGAAGATGATGACATTCGTGTGAATGTAAAGCCACACGTCATGCAGGACCGGCATCATGTTCGAGATCTGCGCATTGAGTTGCACAGGCAAGAAGTGCGCCGCCATCAGAGCCACCGCGCTCGCGAATCCACTCGCAAGCGCGAAGATTCCGGCAGCGGCTCGACGACGCATCACAATCTCGAAGACAATTGCAGCGCACCCCCCGAACCAGGCAGCAGTTGTCACCGCCTCAAACATGTTTGTGTTTGGCCAGCGCGACGAGATCCACCACCGCAGTCCAAGCGCCGCGCTCTGCAGCAAGAATGCGCATCCGAAGCACGCAAGTCCTGCAATCATCGCTGTGCGCCATCGGTAGACGATCGCAAGCAGCAGCAAGACGACACTCAGTGCGTACACCAGCCAGATCCGTGAAAGATTGCCGTTGGCGAAATACCACGACTCCCACTGCAATCGGCTTGCGTCTGGGTAGGCCGCAGGATTCATCGTCGGCAGCAACTGAGCGAGCGCGGCAACGGAGCGATTGACCTCGGCCGCGTTTCCGTTTGACCAACCCTCGACGAGCGCCTTCCATGCCCCTGCGCACGCGCGCTGCGTTGCTGGATCGATCCCTTCAAGTGGTTGAGTTGTGATCCCCGCGGCCTTCACCGCC
>SYHM01000219.1 GCA_005799205.1 Planctomycetia bacterium
GAACCTGTGTGCCATGGCTCTGGCTCGTTGCCCCTGGGACTCCATCGCTCTCGTAGAGCAGATCACCGTTGTACAGCACTTCGATGTCGAAGTGCGCCCGAAAGCCCTGTTCAAGTGCCTGCACTGTGCGATCGATGCTCATCAGCGCGAGAAACGCCCCAGACCCATCTGGGGGTACAGCAGCAATCAGCGTCGATTGCTTGCCGTTGAAGGTCACGGGACCACCAACGGCAACTCGCGTCGACTCTCGTGCGCGGTCGAGCACGTCGTCGCGCACGTGCGGGGGTGCAAGCGCAGAAGGGCTCGCAGGAGCGATCCCATCGGGAGTGTCGATCCATGAAGCAGACCCTGCATGACTGACCCACTCAAGCGCGAGCAACTCTGGAAACTCATCAAAGCACGCTTCGGCTCTAGTTGACAGCACTTGCGGCGGGGTTGCGGGCGGGCCACTCGACGAGGCGTCAAACTCGGCGAAGCCGCTCAAGAGCGTCGCGAGGCGTGCCTGCAGGTGTGCGGCAACAGCTTGTTCAACGAGATCCGCATGCAATCCCAAGGCGTGTCGCTCTGTGTTGCGAAGTTTGTGCCACGCGCCAAGCGAAAGTGAGATCGCAATGACTGTGAGGACGAGACCAATCCAGCGAGGCATACCCAGGCTTCGTTCAGGAGCATCGGACCACGCTCGCGCAAGCAGTGCAAGGCCAGAGACCGCTAACGCAAGAGCGGTCAAGAGTGGGATCGCAGCAAGTTGATCGGAAGTTAAGAGCAGAGTCGCCGTTGGGGCCGTCGGCGCGCACGCAACGTAGAGCGTGAGACCAACAAGAGCGCACGCCGCGAGTGCCGCTGGCCACCGACCTCTCGTCGCGCGAAGGGTCGCACTGAGACCACCGACCGCGACGAAGGCGATCGCCGCCATCATTCCGGTTGATGTGAGCGTGTTGGGAACGACGAGCCCCGCGATCGCTGCGCCGAGCAAAAGCGCAAGAAGCACTTGCGCTGCGAGCGTCCACCACTTCCATCGAGGCAGCAGCGTGACAAGTCCTGCGACAATGAGCAACGTCGCCAGCAGCGATCGAACGAGCTCTGATTCGATTTCAGGTTCGCGAACTCCTCCTGAGGGCAGAACAAGCGTTGAAAGCCCAGAGATGCCCGCGACAACCGCTGCGCCGGCGCAGATCAACGAGAGAGTTCGAAGCGGGCGGGTCATGTCGGAGTCTTGTTCGACGCGAACTGGGAGATCAGTGACGCAATCATCGAGGTCCAGCCAGTCTGATGCGAGGCGCCGCAGCCTCGACCAGTGTTGCCGTCAAAGTACTCGTGAAAGAGGACGAATTCTTGAAAACGCACGTCCCCCTGAACCTTGGGGTGATCGCCGAGCGATGGGCGCCGACCTTGTCCGTTTCGTTGAAAGAGTTTCAGGAGTCGCTTCGCGACTTCCTTCGCCGCCTCTCGCAGTGTGACATTCGTTCCAGAACCCACTGGACACTCGATGAGGAACTCGTCGCCGTAGTAGTCGTGAAACTTCATAAGGCTCTCAATCAGGAGTGCGTTGACTGGAAACCAGATTGGGCCACGCCAATTGCTATTGCCCCCGAAGGCCGCAGTTTGCCCCTCCGCAGCCTCGTATCGCACAGACAAACTCTCGCCGTCATGCCAGAAGACATAGGGCGAGTTCTCGAGCGCACGTGACATCGACCGAATTCCGAACTCTGAAAGAAACTGCGTCTCGTCAAGCGCGCGTCTGAGTAGGCACTTCATTCGGTGCCCACGCAAGAGCGAGAAGAGACGCTGATCTCCTCGCCCGGCTGCGTTCCAGTGCGATACAAGGTTTGCGAGGTCTGGACGATTCTCAAAAAACCACTCGACTCGCGCTTTGAATTCTGGCAGCTTTGCCATGACTTCAGGCTGCATGACATAGACAGCGGTGAGCGGTAGGAGTCCCACAATGGACTGCACTCGCAGCGGGACAGTTGTCCCATCTGGAAAGCGCAGCCGGTCGTAATAGAACTTATCTGTGTCATCCCACAATCCTTCACCCGTTCCGGCGAAGTCTGCCATCGCGGCGGCGATTCCGAGAAAGTGCTCGAAGAACTTCGTCGCCATGTCCTGGTACACGGGATCATCCGCCGCAAGTTCAACCGCGATGCGCATCATGTTCAGCGCGAACATGCCCATCCATGCGGTGCCGTCCGCTTGTTGCAGCGTGGCGCCTGATGGGAGAGTTGCACTGCGATCAAAGACCCCAACGTTGTCGAGTCCAAGAAATCCGCCGGCGAACAAATTGCGGCCGTCAGCATCTTTGCGATTCACCCACCATGTGAAATTGATGAGCAATCGGTGGAAGGCGCGCCGCAAGAACTCGTAGTCGGGTCGGCCAGACTGCGCTGCGTCGCTCTCGAAGATGCGCATCGCTGCCCATGCATGCACGGGTGGGTTCACATCGCCAAACGACCACTCGTACGCAGGAATCTGACCGTTGGCGTGCATCGAGCGGTCGAGCGTGAGGTGAAGCAACTGCGACTTCGCCTGCTCGGCATCGATCGCAGCGAGCGCGACGCAGTGAAAAGCAAGGTCCCAGGAGGCGAACCATGGATACTCCCACGAGTCGGGCATGCAGTAAATGAAGTGATTGGTCAGGTGCTGCCACTGCGCATTTCGTTGACTGCAGCGTTCGTTCGGCGGATGCGGCAGCGCAGGATCACCCTGCAGCCACTTGCGCACATCGTAAATGTAAGTCTGTTGACTCCAGAGCAGCCCCGCCCAGGCTTGTCGTTGGATCGCCTTGACATCGTCGTCGGCAACGTTCGATTGCTTCGAACGATAGAACTCATCTGCGTCGGCCTTTCGTGCCACCATGACTGCATCGAAGTGATCGAAAGGATTCGTCATCCCCCGAGGTGCGAGGCGCGCCCGAATCGTGTGCGATTGTCCGGCGGGAATCGTCAGTGTGTAGTGGGCGGCCATCTTCGTGCCGCGACGGTCAGGATTGACCGCTTCGGCATCGCCATGCACGACGGCATCGTTGATGCCATCCTTGAACGTGCGTCCGTTACGCGGATGTTGATTCAACCGCACATCATTGGTCTCGTTCTCGCAGAACAGCAGTTCGGGAGTGCCATCGAAATGCAATTGCATGGCGCCAAGGCGTTCATGGGTGACATCGACGCGGCCATCCGCGGCAGCGAATCCGCTCAGGGGACGCGCGGCGGTCCAAGCCCACACATTGCGAAAGAGCGCTGTTGGCAGCAGATGCAGCGTGGCCGTTTCTGGTGCACGGTTGTGCACAGTGATCCGAATCAAGATGTCTGTCGGAGAGGCTTTGGCGTACGTCACAACGACATCGAAGTACCGATCGTCATCGAAGATCCCAGTGTCGAGCAGTTCGAACTCGCGCTCAAGCTTGCTGCGCCTCGCATTCACACGCACAAGTTCGTTGTATGGGAAGGCGCGCTGCGGATACTTGTAGAGCATCGTCTGCCACGCCCCGCTTGGAAGCGCGTCGAGGAACCAGTACTCCTCTTTCACGTCTTCGCCATGATTGCCCTCGGAATTCGTCAAGCCGAAGAGCCGCTCCTTCAGAATCGGATCGTTGCCGTTCCACATCGCGACTGAGAGGCAGAGGTCTTGCCGTTCGTCGCAGAATCCGGCGAGTCCATCTTCACCCCAGCGGTATGCGCGACTGCGAGCATGATCATGTGGGAAGAACTCCCATGCGGTGCCATTCACCGAATAATCTTCGCGCACCGTTCCCCACTGCCGATCGGAAAGGTACGGCCCGAATGTGCGCCATGCCACGCCAGCGCGGTGCATCTCGTTGAGTCGCAATTGCTCAGCGGTGACTGGGGTGGTCATTGGCTCCTCACGTGTGGTGTCCGTTCGTAGTGTTGTGAGGCGGTAATGCATCAACACTCGTTGGCGGCAACTCGTGGAGCGCTTCGAGGAGGGCCGCAACACTCCACGCTTGCGCGAAGCAGCCACCGGGCTCGTGCGGTGGATCTCCACTAAAAACCTCGCTGACTGTGCCGAGACCGGCTTCGCGCAGGTGATTCGCGAATGCTGCCATGAAGTCTGCGATCGCTTCACGATCGCCGTAGACGCCAAAGTGACTGAAGATGAGTGGGGCGAAGAGCCATGGCCAGACGGTCCCTTGGTGATATGCCTCATCGCGCTCGACTGGTGTGCCTCGGTAGGTGCCGCGGTACGCCCTGTCGGCGGGATCGAGGGTGCGAAGTCCTTGCGGCGTACGCAGACGAGTCATGCACACATCGACGATTGCTCTGCGTTGGCCAACGGGAAGCAGCGCGTCGCCACAAGCCGCTGCGAAGAGTTGATTCGGGCGGATTGACGCATCGTTGCCGTGCGGTCCATCGATGACATCGAAGCAGCACGACTGCAGCGGGTTCCAGAACTGACCAAAACTCGTTTGCGCCCTCTGCGCAGCCGCGGCGTATTCGTCGCCAGATTCGCCAAGTGCCAGCGCAAGTTGAGTCATCGCGCGCAGCGCTTGCTGCCAGAACGCGTTGATTTCGACAGGTTTGCCGATGCGCGGAGTGATCACGCGGCCGCCGATCATCGCGTCCATCCACGTCAGTTGAACCCCGAGTTCTCCAGCGCGCAAAAGCCCATCGCGTGGATCGACTGCGATGCCGTGCCGAGCGCCAGCGGTGTATGCCGTGATGATTGACTGAAGACCTGCCCACAGCGAACGCAGCCACACGAGGTCGTGACTCAGCGCGAATGTGCGGCGAGTCGCCTCAATCATGAGCAGTGGGGCATCGACCGCGTTGTACTCGAGCGCGTCCGTGGGATGGTCGGGGAATCGATTCGGCAACATGCCATGATCGAGGAAGTCCGCGTAGGTCGAGATGGCGAGCTGGGCCTCAGCAAGTCGGCCTGAGGCGAGTAGCAACCCAGGAATCGAGAACATCGCATCACGACTCCAGTCTGCAAACCACGGATACCCAGCAAGAATGGATCGCCCCGCGCTGCCGCAGGGGCGAGTGCGCGTCACGACGAATTGGTCGCCTGCGTACAACAACTGACGAACGGCGGGAAAGTCGCCACGTGCACGGTTTGCTGCGGTCAGTGCTGCGAGTCGCGCGCGTTCGGTGTCGAGTGGAGCATCGGCAGCGACTGATCCTTGTGCAGCGGTCGATGCGGTGAGAAGCGATGTTGTTCCTGGATCCATCACGAGCGACAGTGTCGCGGCGTGCCAGAGTGCATCGGTCGAGTCGTATCCACGTGCGGCGTCGTCGCGCAAGTGATAGTCGTGCCACCAAACGCCAGTGGGGGTCGGCACCGATCGATCACACTGCACGAAGAGACTGAGCTCTGGATCGTCGCTCGTTGATGACCACTGCAACGATACTCCGCGCTCGACTTTCGAAATGATCGGGGTCGCTCCCTGCACCGAGCCAAGGCTGTGATGCGATCGACGATCGACCAAGATTCCCAGCTCAAGTTCGAGCGCGCTCGACGCCTGCAGCAGCGTCCAATGTTGGCAGACCGTATTGTGACCCTGCACCATGAAGAGTCGGCGCTCGAGCAGCGCGTCGGCGAACGACCACTGCCAGACCGGGATGGATTCTTCGAGATAAAACCGCTGCAGCCACAGATGCCCCTGAGGAGCGATCGATCGATCGCTCCATTCACTTGCTGCGAGTGGGTAGCGCACTCCTCGATAGATCGCGCAGGGAGCGCACTCGCCCAGGAGCAATGTTCGCGCGGCGGGTCCATTCGTCGCGGCAATGAGAAGCGCGTGATATCGACGTGTCCGCAGTCCGCCAATAGTCCCCGCGGCATAGCCGCCAAGCCCATTTGTGACGAGCCACTCACGGGTGAATGCCTCATCTCCGTTGCAGACCACCCGTCCGAAGTCGACGAAGGTGGTTGCAAGGGGAGCGTGCCTCATCGGAATGCGCGTCCACTACCGACTTTGATTCGCCGCGGCATCGCGCTCACGCCGTCGTCGCTTCAGTTCAGCGTCGACGAAGGCGCTGAGGTGGCCGTTGAGCACATTTTGAGGGTTCGGCTCTTCGTAGTTTGTGCGGTGGTCCTTGACGCGGTTGTCATAAAAGACATATGAGCGAATCTGGGTGCCCCATCCACGCTCGACCTTGCCGCCTTTGGCCTCCGCGATCTCGCTATCGCGCCGTTCTTGTTCAATCTGTTCGAGCTTCGACATCAGGACGGCGAGTGCCTGCTTCTTGTTCTGCGATTGATCTCGAAAGGTATTCGCAACAACCTGAATGCCTGTCGGAAGATGCACGATGCGAATTGCGCTGGCAACCTTGTTGACATTCTGTCCACCCGGGCCGCTTGCGCGAACGAATGGGGTGATCTCAACATCGCGGTCTGGAATCTCGATGTCGGACTCTTCGAACTCAGGCGTGACATCGACGGTCGCGAATGAGGTCTGCCGTTTGCCTTCGGCATTGAATGGCGACACACGTGCGAGCCGATGCGATCCGCACTCGCACGAGCAGTAGCCGTACGCGAAGGGGCCTCGAATCGCATATGAGACTTCGGCGATTCCTGCCTCGGTTCCGAAGGTGCGGCTCATCTCTTCGACCTTGAACCCCATCGACTCCCAGTAGTAGAGGTACATCCGCTCGAGCATCTGCGCCCAGTCGTTGGCCTCAGTCCCGCCGACCCCAGCCTGGATCGAGAAAAAGCATGCACGATGATCATGCCGATCGGACAAAAGACTCTGCAACTCAATGCGCTCCATCTTCGCCACGAGCGTGTGCAGCGTCGCGTCGACCTCTTCAAGCAGATCACGGTCATTGGCCTCTCGCGCGAGCTCAAGGCCCACAGAGGCATCAGCATGCTCCTTCACCAAGTCTTCGATTGGATCGATCATTGCCTTGATGACCTTGAGTTCGGCAATCGATTGCTGCGCCCGCCTCTGGTCGTTCCAGAAGTCGGTCTCTCCCATCATCGCTTCGAGTCGTGCTCGTTGTGAAACTTTGTCTGGGTAGTTAAAGAGAGTCGCGGATGGTTGTGATCCGCGCCTCGAGGTCGTCCAGTACAGGCTGATGCGTTTCGAAGTACATGTCGTGAGGGTACCGACCATTGATCACTTGGGGTTGGTTGTTTGAGATGATCCCTATGATTCAATGATGCAAGAACCCGATGCGCTCTCGCCGTCAGAGTTGATCGCCGCGCGCCGTGCCAAACTCTCGCACCTGCGCACAGAGCTCGGGGTTGACCCCTACGGCCAGCGGGTCGATGGTCGCGCGACACTCGCAGTGGCTCGAGGTCAGTTTGATGAAGGTGCACATGTGGCTCATGCAGCCGCGGTCGCAGCCGCGAAAGTGGATCCAGCAGCTCCGATTGTTGACACGCGCGCGAAGACCCGGGTGGCTGGCCGCGTTGTGCAGCACCGAGACATGGGCAAGATCGTCTTCGTTGGACTGCGCGACGCAAGCGGAGATTTGCAAATCAGCATGTCGAAGAGTGAGATGTCTCCGACTGCCTTTGCGGTCGCGAAGGGGCTCGATTACGGCGACATCGTTGCGGTCGATGGTCGCATTGGACGTACCCAAAAAGGAGAGGTCTGCGTGTGGGCAACCGATTTGTCGATGCAGTCGAAGAATCTTGAGCCACCGCCATCGAAGTGGCATGGTCTCGAGGATGCAGAACTGCGCTACCGGCGTCGGTATGTCGACATGTTCGCAAATCCGCAGACGGTGCGCACATTCGAAGCGCGCTCACACATCGTCAGCACGATCCGTCGATTCATGGAAGCTCGTGGCTACCTCGAAGTCGAAACTCCGATGATGCATCCTGTGGCGGGAGGCGCCGCCGCGAGACCCTTCACGACGATGCACAATGCACTCGGAATGCCGCTCTTTTTACGAGTTGCACCAGAGTTGTACTTGAAGAAGTTGCTCGTTGGGGGGCTTTCGAAAGTGTTCGAGATCAATCGCAACTTTCGAAACGAGGGGATCGATCGAAGCCATAACCCTGAGTTCACGGCGATGGAGGCGTATGAGGCGTTCGGCGACTATGGCACCATGCTCGAACTGGTTGAGTCGCTCGTGCATCACTGCGCGTGCGCGGCGCTGTCGCACCAGTGGAACGCGCGCGCAGAGGATGGTCCGATCCTCGCCTTCGGGGAGATGCGCATCGACTATCGACGTCCATTTGAGCAGGTGCAATTCGCGACCCTCTTCGAGCGCGGAGTGGGATGTTCGATGCATGATCAGGAGAAGGTGCGTGCCGCGGCCACGGCGAACCACATCGCGCACGCCGCAACGAGCGACCATTGGTTGCTCGTGAACGAGCTCTTTGAGCGGTGCGCGGAGGCGTTGATCGATCCGCTTCGTCCAACATTTGTATTGGATTATCCGAGTGCGACAAGTCCACTCACGCGGCCGAGTCGTGCGAACCCCGATCTTGCCGAGAGGTGGGATCTGTTCATTGGCGGGATGGAAATCGGACCTGCGTATACCGAACTCAATGACCCAGATGTTCAACTCGCCAAGTTCACCGATCAATTGCGTGGGGCGGACGAGGAGATGTCGACTTTCAGGACGCTCGATGAGGATTTCATCGCCGCGCTTCGCACTGGGATGCCGCCCGCAGGCGGGATGGGAATCGGCATCGATCGCATCGTCATGTTGCTCACCGACAGCCCGTCGATTCGAGACGTGATTCTGTTTCCTCTGATGAGGCCCGAGGGCACGAGTGATGTGCCGGCCTGAACGCATCCTCGCGTACGTGGCCGCACTCGCCGTCTCATGCGCGGCGGTTGCAGAGGTTTGTGCGCGTGATGAGTGGTTCACGATGTCGATCGACGGCATTCCATGCGGATGGCTGCATGAGCAGGTCGCCATCGTTGGATCAGAGATTGAGACGACGAACGAAATGCGACTGATGGTCGGGCGTGCAGGGGCAAAGGCATCGGTCGCAGTGAAGTGGCAGTTCAAGGAAGGTCCACAAGGCACCCCGCTCTCGTGCACAGTTGAGCAATCGTCTGGCAGCGAGAGTTCACACGCGACCTACCGATTCAAGCCTGATCAGATTCATGTTGACGAGGCTGCCGCTGGGCGAAGCGCCACACGAACCATTCCTGTTCCGGCGCGCGCGTGGTTGACTCCAGGGCAGGTCGAAGAGGCTGTTGCGGTTGGGAGGGCAACAGGGAGTGACCGAATTGCGTACACCACCGTGGACCCCGCCGCAGGACTCGCGCTTGTCGACATCGTGTCGACGCGGACTGCCAAAGCGGGTGGAGCGACCATCCACTGGACGACGCACAACAGCAGTGTGCCCGTCGACACCACAGAAGAGGTTGATGGCGCTGGAAGAGTTGTTCGCTCGAGCACCACGTTGGCGATTGGTGCCTTGGTTGCACTGCGCTCCACCCAGCGCGAGGCGCTCGCAGCGGCTGGACTGAGCGGGCCAGGCATCGATCTCATCGGTCGCAGTGTTGTTCAGTTGGCATCCATCCAGCCAGCCCTCCTTGGAGCCCGATCAGCGCGCTTTGAGGTGAAGTCTCGCGATTCGTCACCGCTGACGCTGCCAAGTTGTGGTGCGCAACGGGTTGACGCGACTCATGAAGGTGGAGGCATCGTCACCGTCGACGTGTCGCGCGCGTCCGCTGCGACGCCGCAAGAGCTCGCCGACCCTCGATACCTCGCATCGACACTCCTGATCGATGGTGATGATCCCGCAGTTCGCGCGTTGGCGGGGCGTGCGCTGCTGGCTGCTGGCTTGACAATCGACTCGCCGCCTCGCGCGCGTGCAGAAGCGCTTCGGGCCTTTGTTGTTGGATTCATCATTCACAAGGATCTTGCCACTGCCTTCGCGGGCGCGAGCGCAGTCGCGCAGTCTCGTTCGGGCGATTGCTCTGAGCATGCCATCTTGCTGGCGGCGCTTCTGCGCGCAGACTCGATTCCCTCACGCGTCGCGAGCGGCCTTGTCTATGCCGATGAATTCGCTGGAAAGAAGGGGGTTTTCGCATGGCACATGTGGACCCAGGCACTGATCGATGGGGCATGGCTCGATCTTGATCCAACGCTGCGGGGGAGGGTGTTTCATCCTGGACACCTGCTCATTGCCACGAGCGCACAGGACGACGCACAGCTCGATAGCGACTTCGCCGGGTTGCTCGCGACGATCGGCAACATCTCCATCGAGCGTGTACATGTCGATTGACTCACGCGTCGACGGCTTGTGCGGCGATGAGACGCACCCTTGCCCAGACCTGCCTGCGCGCGATCCCCGCGGACACAAGGGCACCTTCGGCACCGTTGCTGTGATCGGTGGCTGCGCACTCGCCCCGCGCGTCATGCTTGGCGGGCCAGTCATCGCTGCGCGCGCCGCGCTGCGAACCGGATGTGGACTTGCGATTCTCGCGGTCCCTGAACCGCTGGTTGTCTCGGCGCTCGCCTCGCTCGAGAGCGCGACTGGAGTGGCACTTCCCGTCGATGACGCTGGCGGGCTGCTGCCGAGTGCTGTCGCGGAGGTGCTCGATCCGGTGCTCGATCGCTGCAATGCCATCGTGATCGGGCCGGCGCTCGGAGGCGGTGAAGCGATCGAACAGGTCGTCGTTCGCCTCGCGAGTCACGCGCGTGTGCCTCTGGTCATCGACGCGGATGGGTTGAACGCACTGGCGCGGATTCCTGAGTTTCCACGCGACATTCGCAGCGGTGAGGTGATTCTGACTCCACATCCGGGCGAATATGAACGGCTTGCGCGCGCGTTGCATCTCGATCCAGTGCTTCCGAACGACGAGTCGCGTCGAGGTGCTGCCGCGGATGCCTTGGCGCAGCGCATCGGATGCATCGTTGTGCTGAAGGGAGCATGCACGATCGTGAGTGATGGGATTCACCAGTGGCGTGCGCACGCTGGTTGCGCTGCGCTCGCAACTGGCGGGAGCGGCGATGCGCTCGCGGGGGTCATTGGATCGCTTGTCGCCCAGTTTCACGCGGCTCCTACGGCGATGTCACTCTTTGACTGTGCCCGTGTGGGTGTCGCCATCCACGGACTCGCAGCTCGTTCATGGAGCGCACGCGTGGGGAGTGCGGGCTTGCTTGCTCCAGAACTCTGCGACGAGATTCCCGCGGTGCTCAGTCAGCTTCGCGATCGCTAGCATCCGGCACTCACCACAGAAGGAACTCGATGAACGCAACCCCGCTTCCTCACATCAACATTCGCGACCTCAAGCCTGGGGCATTTCTGAGCGGGGTCTACAGCCTCGTGAACCCCCAAACAGCGATGACGCGTGGTGGCAAGCCCTATTTCAAGTCGCTCATTCGCGATGCCAGCGGTGAAGCGGCCGTGCGCAAGTGGACATTCGACGAGGCGATGTTGCCAGAGGTCACAGCGACTGGCTACGCGCATGTTGATGGTCGAGTTGAGCTCTACAACGGCCAACTGCAAGTCGTTCTTGATCACATCCAGGCGGTGGATGTGTCGGTGACCGATCTCGTCGCGCTGCTCCCGGCAACGCATAAGAACATCGGCGAGATGTTCGCCCAGGTGACTGGACTGCTCCATTCGATGCATGATCCAGGAATGCGTGCCCTCGCCGATGCGTATCTCTGCGATGAAGCGATGATGGCAGCGTTTCGGCACGCGCCAGCGGCGACCAACGTGCATCATGCGTGGATCGGTGGCCTGCTTGAGCACACTCACCAATTGATGCACCTCGCGGATCGCATGTTGCCCCTGTACCCGCAACTCAATCGAGATTTGGTACTGCTCGGGCTCTTCCTGCACGATCTCGCCAAGACCGTTGAACTCGAGTGGGAAAAGGGATTCAACTACACGATGGATGGCCAACTCATCGGTCACATCGTGCGCGGCGCGATCTGGTTGCAACTCAAGGCTGCACTCGCTGCACGAACGAGCGGAGTGCGCCTGTCGAATGAGACCATTACCGTGCTTCAGCACATTCTGCTCTCACACCACGGATCGCTCGAGCACGGAGCCGCGAAACTGCCATCGACGCCCGAAGCGATCTTCGTGGCGATGCTCGACAACCTCGAAGCGAAGACGACGATTTCGATTCATGCAGTCGCGCGCGACCGGCTGCACGCCGGGAATGCCGACTTCACCGAACGTGTGTGGAGCCTCGATGCGCGCATGTACCGGCCAGACCCACTGCAACCGGTAGTGGGGTCCGTGCCAGTCACTGCATCTGCGCAGTAAACCGATCGATGATGGGTTTCGCCATCGTGTCGATGGCATCGTTCGACTGAAGGACAAAGGGCCAGGTTCGATCGAGGCACAGCGCGCGTTGCGCACGGCTGATGCGGTTGCGCGACTCGCGGTCACTGAGAGACGCAAGCCGGGGGCGGTGCATCGCACGAAGGCACTCGATGTGTTCTGTCAGCGCGCGGTAGGCCGCGCGCCTCGCTGCACTGCGCCGCGGTGCCGCGTCGATTCGCTGAAGCAGCGCCGCGCGCGCGGGTTCGATCCATCCGCGAGGCTGTTGTGCGCTTTCGCATCTCGTCGGGTCCCACCATGCTCGCCGAAATGAAATCGCGTCAGGCGCGACGGAGGCGTCGGTGCATCCGAGCGTGGCTGGGTCGGGATACAGCGTCGCGGTTACGACATCGAATGATGGAAGTTGGACGCCAAGGAACTCTTTCCACCAGGCATCGCCGACTCGCTCGTAGCGCGCACCTCCGCTCCCGTGCACAAAACGGTCGCAGATGATTCGCATCAGTCCAGAGGCGAGAAACGCGCGTGGCAACAGCAGTCGTCCTTGGCCGAGCCGTCGGCGTGCCTCGGCAGCACCGATGCGCTCTCGTACCCCATCGTTGCGCACACCCCAGAGTGGGACTTCCGTTGATTCGCCCGCAAGATGCAGGGGCTGTGCAGCACGCGGGTCCATGCGCAGGGCTGCATTGAAGGCATTCGCGTTCGCGACGGGGTCTCGCAGAATTCGCTCGAGGACCTCGCGTGCGCCAGTGCAATTCAAGAGCGCGTCACTCGTCACCGTCGTGCACGGAGGAGATACCCAACGCGCGGCACAACGTTGCATGACCTGCGCAAGCTGAACTCCTGCGTGCACTGCGTCGCGCGTTGCATCGATCTCACTGCAGACGCGCGCGAGCGCATCGCGCGCTGCCCTTGACGCGAGGGTGCTTCCGTCACATTCAAGGCTCGACTGCGCCGCACGCGCAGCCGCCACTGCGTGGGGGGCGATACCTGGTTCAGGATGGGCGAGTCGCATGGATGTGCGGCGAGTGGTCCCAGCCGAATCGAGCACAGGCAGGTCCATCCTGAATGGATCGTTCGCATCTTGGTCACTGACGAAGTGCACCCACGATGCCGCTTCGCAGTGGGTCGTTGCAAGCGTTGACGCAGCGATGAACTTCGCAAGAATGCCGCTATGCCACACGATCGCTTGGTGTCCGGCGCCACTCAACCGATGGGATGGAAGTTTGAGCGACTCGCGAAGTTGCGCGCGCAACGTCGCCGTGGTCGGGTCAACGGCAGTCATCGTCTCAGCCGCGCGCAGCGCAGCCCGCACGCTCACACTCGGTGCGCACACGCGAGGCGAGCCGACCCCGACACCGATGCAGTTCGCGGTGGATGGTTTCACGGTAAATCTGCAGCCTGCGCGTGGGATCGTCGAGACCGTTTCCGAAGGCACGGCTCGCATCGAGATAGATTCGAGGGACCGCGATTTCGCGTACGCGCAGGCGATTTGCAGCGGCCTGCACCCAAAACTGCATCGGAAACTCGTACCCATCTGCGTCGAGTTGCAGCGCATGGCACGCGTGGGCGCGGTACGCCTTGAATCCGCAGAATGAATCGGTCAGCGGTGTCTCGAATGCGCCAGCGAGGTGCTCATTGAGCTCGGCGGTCAGGATTCCATTGATCTCGCGTCGGTCGATCGGGGCATCCTGATCGTCGGCGTGTCGGCGCAAGTATCGACTGCCCGAAATGACGTCGGCGTTGTCACTCTTGATTTCGCGCACAAAGGCAGGCAGGTATTCCGGCTCGTGCTGTTCGTCGCAGTCCATGGTGATGACCCAGTCGAAGTCGCGCATGGATGCCCATGCGAAAATGTCTTGCATCACGCGTCCATATCCAACATTCTGCGGGTTTCGAACCAATTCAACTGGCCATGCGGCGGCCCGCACCGCCGTTGCGTCGGTCGAGCCATCATCGACAACCATCACCGGCAACCCAAACTTCAGAACTCGCGGAAGCACGCGGTCGATGTGCGATTGCTCGTTATGAGCGGGAATTGCAATCAAGATGGATGGGACAGCCGTCACAGTGGGCACTCGCTCGAACCGTGCACACTCTAGGGGACACCGGCCCGATCGGCAGCAGGAATCGGCGAGATGCGCACCGCTCTTCCGCAGTCGCGCGAGAGCTCGACTCCAAGTACAGACACCCGCTCGTCCCACTGCACCACCACCGTGCCGCGAGAAGGGGCAATCCACGAAGTCTCAATTCGATGCACCTGTGCGATTCGAAGTCTGGCGTGAAAGTCGCTCTCCACCGCGATTGTGTCGAAGGCACCCTGATCGGTTGCAACGCGCGCGACGCCGATGATTCGACTCGATCGCTCAGCCACTCCAGAGTCTCTGAGCCCTCGTCCGTCGAGCCATTCCACGCGCATCGCGCTCGAAGCAGCGGATGTTGGATGCGAAGGGTTCGCTGGCCAGTCGATCGCGAGCGGCGGGGTGAACAGCGTTCGGACGTGGTCGGTGGCAGACTCAACCGCACTGAGTGTGAGGGTCCCAGTGTCCGATGCGCAGAAGAACTCAGTGTCGCCCCCAAGATCGTGCAGAACTCGGCTCGACTGATACTCGGTTGTTGTCGAGGCGCGCGTTCGTCGTGGGGGGGATTCGATTGCGCATCCAGACGCATCGACGAGTTGCCACGTCCACTCTGAATCGAGTGGCTGCACGAAGTCTTCACGCGCGAGTGTGATCTGCGAGAATGGGGGCGGACCAGGAGAGGCCACGATCGACACGATGACTGAGCCCAAGCGGTGCGAGGATGGGGTGCAGCCAAACGTGAGCACCGCGAGTGCGAACACGCAGGCCAGCGCGGGGGTGCGCGTCATTGAGTGGGGAGGCGTTTTTCAGCCCAAATCTGCTGTAGTTGTCGAGGGAGGCAGAGTTCAGTGGTGACACCATCGGGCTCAGTTCGTCGCACGCGCCGCCCTCGCGCATCGTGCAGGGTGATTTCTGCCGCCTCATCGATGCCAGGCTGCGTCACAAGCATCCACTGGCCATCGCTCGATGGAGTCCATGTCTCAACACGCTGCGGCATTTGCATCGACCGCGGATCAAATGCGTAGTACGCAAACTCAATGCCCGCCTTCCCCTCACGCGGCAGCAGCTCACCCAAGACGAGTGTTTCTGCTTGCGACAGATAAATGCCCGATGGCACGGTCCACTGCTTTTCGTCGCGCGTTCGCGACTGCGCGTTTGCATTGATCACAACGAGATTCTGCTTTGGGTTTCCAAGCCCTCGGGGAGAGCGGAGGCCGGTCTGCGCGATGGATCGCTCGTGCAGCTTTCCACCGCGTTCGGTGACGCGGCTCGTCCACGCCTCGCTTGCGCGATCCCATGAAGACCAGAACCGTGCTTCTGTATCTGCGAACCGACCCGAGGCGGCATCGATGATCGTTCGCCCTTGCACGACGACAAGCAACCCGGTTGGATTGTCGCTTGATTTCAAGGTGTTTTCGCTCGACGCGTCGCTGAGCGTGCCGGCATGCACTGTGACGCGGTAGTACCCGATCTCTTGCTCACTTCCCTTGTCGTCACTCTCGAAGACGCGATACATCCTTGGTTCAGTGCCGCAGAGCCCCTTGAGTTTTGCTTCGGTCATGCTCTGAATCAGTTCAGACCCGCGTCGGAGCCGCGCGAAGCGTTCGACGGCGATCTTCTCGAGGTCATCGAGTTGGATCGTCGCAAAACTCGCTTCGAGAATCGGGCGAATCGACGCAAAGTCGATTCCTGCAGCGAGCACATTCACGACGACGAAATCAAATGCGCCAGTCTGTAGGACGAGCCATCCTTGGATGGCCACAACGCCTTCGCCAAGATCAGTCGATGTGAACAGTAGGTGCGCTGGAACCTTTGGATGGAGCCAC
>SYHM01000220.1 GCA_005799205.1 Planctomycetia bacterium
ACCCGACACTGTGCGACGGTTTTCTCTTGATGGGACTCGTGCTTGAACACTCCGGCGACCTTGAGCGGGCGGAAGTGGCGCTCGCGAAAGCGTGCGCGCTCGATCCCAAGCGAAAAGTGGCTCAAGAACTGCTCTTGCGCACGCAGGCAGCCCAGCTCGCGACAGGCGGGGTCGCGCTCATGACCGCCCGACCCTGAGCAGATAGTTTCAGCTTACCGAGCTTTTTTGCGATCGCGAGTTGCGATGCTGTTCCCTTGGGTTACCTTGCGGTTTAAGGAGACAGACATGAACATCCAGGTATCCCTCGTCGCAGCCCTTTCGCTCGTTCCATCTATTCTCGCCTTTCCAGCCGCTTCACAGATCGTTGTGGATGGCACGAATTCGGGTGAGTTCCTCACGCCACTGGCCATTCAGACCTCGACGACAGGATTTGGTGATGCCCTCAATGGCACACCCGATGTGTGTAGCGGATCCGAACTTGACAACTGCTTTGCTGCGATCGATGGCGGGATGCTGTACCTGTTCTTCGGTGGGAACCTCGAGAGCAACTTCAACAAGTTCGAGCTCTTTATCGACAGTGGCATTGGCGGGCAGAATTCAGTCCGTGGAGACAACGCCGACGTCGACTTCAACGGACTCAACCGGCTTGGAGAAAGCGCCGCTGGGGTAGGAGACGGCCTCAAGTTCGACGAGTGCTTCTCAGCCAACTTTTACTTGACTGTCACCTGCGGCGCTACCCCGACTGCGCTCTATGCGAACATCGCACAAGTGCTCACCGATGGGGGCGGTATCGGGGCCTACATCGGAAGTGGCGCGCCCGGCACTGTCGCAATCGATAACGTGAAGTATGGCGTCAAGGTTGCACTCAACAACTCTAATGTCCTAGGTGTGACTGGAGATGGCGGCACAACGGACGGCGCGGCCACAGTTGCAACGGGCATTGAGGTTGCGATTCCACTTTCATTGATGGGATATGACGCGGCAACGCAGCAAAACATCAAGGTCTGCGCGATGATCAACGGTGGAGGCCATGACTATCTCTCGAACCAGATCCTTGGCGGCCTCGCGCTCGGGACCACAAACCTCGGCGAACCTCGGGCGGTGAACCTCGCACTTGCTGCGGGCAATCAGTACGCAGTGGTCGTCGTGGACGCTGACGAGCCGGACTGTCCCGTCGTTCCGCCATCGTGCCCAGCCGATTTCAACGCCGACGGAACCATTGATGGCGCCGATCTTGCTACGGTCCTCAGCGGATGGGGAACGGCGAGTGGAGACACCAATGGCGACCTCATCACAGACGGTGCTGATCTGGCAGCCGTCCTGAGCGCGTGGGGTCCCTGCGTCTGATCGGGTTGTCTGTCGGTGGGCGTGTTGCGCACGCTGGTTCCAAGTTAGACTCGCAGCATCGGCGCAGTGACGCGCCGTGTGCAGTGCGTTACGACAAGGTACGACATCGAGTTTAACGAGACGCGCGCTGAGCGCATCTTCGCGGAGCCCACCATGACAAGGATCGTCACTGTTTCGATCAGCCTGTTCTTCGCATCTCTTGCCGTGCTCGTCAGTGGCGGGTGCTCATCGCAGAGCCCGATACTCGACCACATCACCGAAGGCAGTGAGGCGCTGCAAAGCGTCCAGACTTCTGGCAAACCAATACCGCAAGCTGAGTTGCAAAGCGCGGCGGGTGTTGCTCTGGTGAAGTGCTTTCAAGCAGGAGTCGTCTTTGGAATGATGGGAGGCAATGGAGTTGCGGTGAAGAGACTGCCCTCTGGGTGGTCTCCCCCGGTCGCAATCGGCATCGTGAAGGGCGATTTCGGCGCACTGATTGGTGCGCAGCACCTCGATGTTGTCATGGTCTTCTCAGACGCGACGGCGTTCGACGAGTTCATTTCGACAGGGCGCTATTTCTACGCTGGTGCGCAAGGAACTGCAGCAACGAATACGGGCGAGACTCAGGCCGCCGGCGCACCAGTAAAGACATACGTGCGAGCCGCTGGCCTTTATGGCGCAGCATCAATCGGTGGACTCGGCGTGACATTCAAGGAGAAAGTGAACGCAGCCGCCTACGGAGCCGATGCGACAGTCGTCGACATCCTCAACGGAAAGTTTCCACAGCCTCCTGGTGGCATCGAGTTGGCGAAGAAACTCGCCAGTGGCACCTAGTCCACGGGGCCCATTCGGGTTGAATCGCCTGATACTGTCGAGAAAAAGAGGCATTTTTTAATCGACGGGGTAGTCTGTGCAGCATGTCAGCAGGCACGATGACCTTCCGCGCGATCGCACTCGCCTGCGCAGTCATCGGAGTGACGGCAGGCGCGTGGGGGCAGGTTTCGACGAGGCCAGGTGTTGGCGCGATCCCGTACACCTCGACGGCCGGTAATGGAACCACCTTCCGCACCTTCGCCCCCAATGCAGATTCGGTTTTCGTTGGTGGCACCTTCAATTTCTGGAGTACGACATCGCGACCTCTCTTCAACGAGGGGAATGGGTACTGGTCGGTCGATGTTCCACTCGCACAGGCTGGTGCGCAATACAAGTTCTATATCAAGCGTGGCACGCAACTGCTGTGGAAGAACGATCCGCGCGCGCGCGATCTGGTGAGTTCAGTTGGCAACTCGGTGATCTATGAGCCGAGTTCGTACGTGTGGCAAAATGCATCGTTCGCAGCTCCGTCGTGGGACCGAATGGTGATGTACGAGATGCATGTGGGTACGTTTGGATCGTCGACGAGCGGGTTCCCGCCTGCCACGCTCGACCAGTGTGGCGCGCGGCTCGACCACCTCGCAGAACTCGGCGTGAATGTGATCGCCCTCATGCCGATCAACGAGTTTCCGACCGATCGTTCGTGGGGATACAACGCGTCGTACCTCTACGCCGTTGAGAGCGCGTACGGAACACCAAACGACTTGAAGGAGTTCGTTGATGCAGCGCACTCGCGGGGAATCGCGGTGACCTGCGATGTTGTCTACAACCACATCGGTCCCAATGACATGGACATGTGGCAATTCGACGGATGGTCACAGAATGGACTCGGTGGCGTCTTCTTTTACAACGACTACCGCGCGTACACCCCATGGGGAGACACCCGTCCAGATTTCGGCAGGGGCGAGGTGCGTACTTTTCTTCGCGATAACGCGATGATGTGGCTGAGTGAGTTTCGAATGGATGGTCTTCGAGTGGATGGCACCAAGTACATCCGCAGGGTCGGCCAAGATGGACCGGATATTCCTGATGGCTGGTCGCTCTTGCAGTGGATCAACAACGAGGTTGATGCGTTCGCACCTTCAAAGTTGATCGTGGCAGAGGATATGGATGTCGAGCCATATCTCACAAAGACAACGGGAGCGGGCGGCGCTGGTTTCGACAGCCAATGGGACTCGAGTTTCTATCCACAGATTCGCGCAGCAGCGATTACTCCAATCGACTCCGACCGCAACATGTTTTCGGTTCGCGATGCGATCGCATTTTCATACAACGGCTCGATGCAACAGCGTGTGATCTATTCAGAGAGCCACGACGAGGTCGCGAACGGCAAGCAGCGCGTGCCCGAAGAAATCTCGCCAGGCAACGCGGGTTCTTGGTATGCCCGCAAGCGCTCGACGTTGGCGGCGGCGATCGTGATGAGTGCGCCTGGCATCCCACTGCTCTTCCAAGGGCAGGAGTTTCTCGAAGATGAGTGGTTTCGAGATGATGTGCCTCTCGACTGGACCCGAAAGTCGACCTACGCAGGCATCTTCAAGCTCTATCAAGACCTCATCGCCCTTCGAAAGAACGCAACAGGTGTCTCGCGAGGACTTTCAGGGTTTAGCACGAATGTCTTTCATGTCAACAACACGGACAAGGTGATTGGATTTCACCGCTGGCAGAATGGTGGAGAGCTCGATGACACGATCATCGTTGCGAATTTCTCTGCGACCCCGAAACTCAACTACCGCATTGGGCTGCCTCGTTCTGGACTCTGGAAGTGTCGGTTCAACAGCGATTGGACTGGGTACAGCGCCGACTACGCCAACACACTCTGCCTCACCACATCGACTTCTCCGGTGGCATGGGATGGCCTCGCGCAGAGTGCACTCGTCTCAGTGGGGGCGTACTCAGCGGTGATCTTTTCGCAGGGCGATCCGCCGCCCGCCTATGCGCCGCAAGATCTCAACCACGATGGGGCGGTGAATGGTGCTGATCTCTCGGTGTTGCTCTCTGCGTGGGGAACCGCTGGAAGCGCCGCCGACATCGACGGCGACGGAATCGTCGCTGGGAGCGACCTCGCGAGCATGCTCAGCGGATGGGCGCCGTAGGCGCTCCATGCAGCGCGGTGTGGGCGATTGCGAGGCCAGTCCGTGAGTCAAAGAGGTGGATCGCATCGGTAGCAATGCGCATCGCCGCGGGCGCGCCTTCGTGCGTGTTCGCTGTCCGCTCGTGCGAAGCCCGTGCGATGAGTCGGACGTTTTCGCAGTTGATCACAACATCGGCCGATGCGCCGTAGCGCTCGACTGCGATCACGATTGCGCGAATCAGCGCGTGATCGCCTGCCACATCGTCAACCGGAATGAGTCGTTCGGGACGAATGCCAAGCGTGACAGGAGCGTTGCAAAGGGCAGAAAGGCTCTGCAGATCGAATCGATCTTGCGGGATCGCAACCGCGCAACAGCGCGATTGATGTACGAACGATCCATCCGCAGAGCGAGCGAGTGATCCTTCGATCATGTTCATCGGAGGCGTGCCGATAAAACTCGCGACGAATCGGTTGATCGGTCGTTCGTAGATGTCAGCTGGCGCGCCGATTTGCTGCACGATGCCATCCTTCATAACCACCATGCGATCCGCGAGACTCATCGCCTCTTCTTGATCGTGCGTGACGTACACCATTGTGGCGCGCAGTGAACGGTGCAATATCCGCAGCTCGGTACGCATTTCGCCTCGCAGCAGCGCGTCGAGGTTTGAGAGCGGTTCGTCGAAGAGAAAGACAGCAGGGTCGCGCACAAGTGCGCGACCGACCGCGACTCGCTGCCGTTGGCCCCCAGAAAGTTCGCGAGGTGGTCTTTGCAGCAGTTGCTCGATCCCAAGCGTTCGAGCGGCTGCGCTGACGCGCGCAGCGATCGCGGCGCGCTCCTCGCGCCGCTTTGCCCGGTAGTGGCTGCTCCAGAGGGTGCGCCACCGACTCGTGAACCGCTGCCTTCGGTCGAGTCCAAACGAGAGGTTCTGGCGAACCGTGAGATGGGGGTAGAGCGCGTAGTTCTGAAAGACC
>SYHM01000221.1 GCA_005799205.1 Planctomycetia bacterium
AATACTCGGAAACGACAGCGACACCGTGGACTGCTTGGTGACCCCGGTCGTCTCAAGCGACTTCCAGTCGACATAGAAGTCGAGCCCCGTCACTTCCTTGAAGTAGTTGATCGCGGCCTCGAACTCAGTCTCAGCGAAGTCGACATTGATCTTCTCACGCAACTTCGCGAGCGCTGCCTGATCGGTCTGCGAGTCGGTAAACCCTGCGGCGCCACCTCGGCGAGTCGAAATCTGCGGCCAATCCTCTGGATAGGACATCACTGCATCGGCGCTGCGAGGTCCTGGACCGCTGAAGTTCTTCTTCGGAGGCACGAACGCAGCCTGCGCATCCACCGCAAACTCCTGGAAGGCAACCGATCGCTGTCGCTGCAGCTCGGTATATCGGCGATACAGAATGCCTGACTCGATCGTGTCACGAAGTGCGAGTGCGGCTGGATTGGTCGGATCGATGAACAGAATCTCTTGGACGACTTCGAGTGCTTCCTTGTACTTCAACTCAGCCTGGAGTTGACGGATGCGAGTCATGTCCTCGTTGATCGTGCGCTGCCGTTGCTCGAGCAACTGCTGCTTCTGCACGGCGGTCGACTGCGCGGCATCCTTCGACGAGAGCAGTTTCTGCGACTCGGCGCTCGCAGTCTGTGCTCCTGTGATTCGGACAAGCTCAGCCTCGGCTTGAGACATTCGATTGTCGAAATCTGCGGGCGAAAACAGCGACTTGCTGCGCTGCAGGGCGACCTTGGCCTGCACGACGGTGTTGTTCGCTCCGGCAAAGTTGCCCTGCGTGAAGAGCTCGCTCGCGCGAATGAGGGCGCTGTCAAACTCAACCTGCGCCTGCTCTCGCAAGACCGCATCATCGCCAGCAACCTTGTCGACCGAGGATGCTTGGTTCAAAGCCGCTTGTGCGTCTGAGAGACCCTTGGTGGCCTCGGTATCCCCTGGAACTTGAGTCATGATCGCCGACCAAAGATCGGCTGCAGAGGCCCATTGACTTCGGGACATCGCCTGACGCGCCTGTGCACGAAGCATTGGAATACTCGCAGAATCCGCCGCTGGCGGAGTTGGATCCGCTGCAGGTGCTGGGGCCGTTGGTACGGGTTGCGACTCTGGCGGAGTGTCCCCTGCTGCCGGCGGCGTCTGGGCGACCGATCCAGAGTGAGTCAAGGAGAAAACGAGCGCGACAAGGGCGAAAGTCGATGGTGCAAACTTCATAGTTGTGTCGATCGGTAGGCGAGACGAGGGCGAGAACAGGTTCATGCAATACTCCGTGGGAACCCTCTGAGGGACCCTCTCGATGCAATTCTTGATCCGACAAACGCGTGGTGGCAGCCGTGCCTCAGGCGGATTTGAATCGCCTCGCCTCAAGGCGAGCGGAAAGACTAAACGCCATCGAGCCCATCCGCAAGCGGACGCTCGTTACAATCGAACCGATGACCACCTCGGAGGCCACTTCTGCGATTGCACAGTCCCCCTGCCGACTGGTATTGGCAGACGGATCGACCTTCTGCGGAGTCGGATTCGGGGCCGTTGGCACTCATGTCCTGACCATTGGTGAAGTCGTCTTCAACACATCGCTCACCGGATACCAAGAAGCGATCACGGACCCAAGTTACAGCGGACAGATCCTGACTTTTTCAGGAACGCAAATTGGAAACTATGGAGTTGCGCTCGAGGACAACGAAAGTTCGCGTCCGAAGGTCAAAGGTGTGATCGTGCGTGAGTTGAGTCGCATCTGGTCGAACCAGCGAGCGGTCGAAGGGCTCTCGCAGTGGCTCGCTCGGCATGGCGTTCCTGGCCTTCATGAAATCGACACGCGCGCGCTCGTGCGGCGACTTCGCATGACGGGCTCGATGAACGGCGTGCTCTGTGGAGATGCTGCGCGTTCGAATGACGAGCTCGTGCAACTTGCAAGGTCAAGCGTCTCGATGGCTGGGACCGATCTCGCGAGCGGCGTGAGTCCGCGTGCGGCGTCACTCTGGAAAGAGGCGCTCGGCTCGTGGGCCCCGCGCTCGCGCGCTGGCATGCGAGTCGCACGAACCCCCCTCAACGTGGTCGCGATCGACTGTGGCGCAAAGCACGCGATTTTCCGCAATTTGACTGAGCGCAACTGCATCGTGCATGCAGTGCCACATGACACTTCGGCGAGTGAGATTCGCGCGATGAAGCCGGATGGCCTCTTCATTTCGAATGGACCAGGCGATCCTGCGGCTGTCACGGCGACAGTGAACACGCTTCGCGAAATCGCTGGGGAGATACCGACATTCGGCATTTGCCTTGGGCACCAGTTGCTTGCGCTTGCGCTCGGGGCGACGACCTACAAACTCAAATTCGGCCACCGCGGATCCAACCAGCCTGTGCGCAACCTCGTGAGTGGACGGATTGAAATCACAAGCCAGAATCATGGCTTCTGCGTCGACGAACTGAGCCTGCGCGCCGCCGGAGGTGAGCCGACGCACATCCACCTCAACGACGGGACAATCGCCGGATTCCGCCACGCCTCGAAGCCGATTTTTAGTGTGCAGTATCACCCTGAAGCATCGCCAGGCCCGCACGATTCGGATTACCTCTTCGACTGCTTCATCTCGCTTATGGAGCATGGCGGAACGCTCAGCGACGAGTCGATGCACGAGGCTCAGAGTCGCGCAGCAGTTCTCGCCCGCGGCGAACTCGCCGCGCGATGACCCAACTGACCGACCAGCGAATGGAGTATGCGCGCGTCGCGGTCGCACGGGGGATCGATCATGCTCCAGATGGCTTGACTTACCGAATTCCAGACGGCCTCGATCCCGTCACTCTGGGGGATTGCGTGACGGTTCCTCTCGGACGCGGCAATTCGCCCGTCGGCGGCGTCATCGTCGCGCTCGGCGGCAGTGAGCTGCTTGACGGAAAGGTGAAGGCGACGAGCATCAAGGCTCTCATGAGCGTCGACCGCACGACCGCACCGATGCCCGGCATCGTCGTGCGATTGGCACAGTGGATTTCGTCGTACTACTGCGCTCCCATCGGTGTAACGATTGCGAGCATGACACCAACCGCAGTACGCAAAGGCATCGGACGCGTGCATTCGCAGGC
>SYHM01000222.1 GCA_005799205.1 Planctomycetia bacterium
GATCCGCGGAGGTTGATCCCTGTCGACTCGATCATCTCAAGCGCTGCGAGGGCCGTGCATGGAACGAGACTTCGGCGCCCATACACCACATTGCCGATGTTCGCAGGGTTCACTCCTTCGACATCCTTCTCAGGAGCGATCAGCGACTGCACCCGCTCGGAATCGATCCCTGCTGGAAGTGGCACATGCACCATGAGCGCACGCACTGAGTCGTCGCTGTTCATCAAAAGCACGCGCCCGGCAACTTCGTCGTATCCCGACGAGGCGGGCAGCCGATGGAGGTGGTACTCGATGCCTGCTTCGGCACAGTTTTTCGCTTGATTCTGAGCGTAGATCGCTGCAGAACGGTCATCTCCGACCAGCACCGCATCGAGTCGAACTGGACGTCCACTCTGCGCGATCCGCGCGCGAAGCGATTCGCGCACCTGCGCGCCGAGAACTTTCCCATCGATGAGGCGTGCTGGCATTGTGGAAAATGTATCGCATGGAGTAGCCTGCTGTGATCAGCGCATCCCGTTGATCTAGGACTCGACCACCACCCAAGGAGACTCTCATGCTCGCACTCATTGCTTCAGCATCGCTCGTTCTCGCCCAGTCAACGCCAGCGGGCACTGGAGCGACCAAGGCGCCATCCACTGTTCCTGCCGCCAAAATCGTGCCGGCCGCACAGCCACAGAAAGAAGTGGTCGAGTCGCTCGATCCAACGCTCTTTCCAGGATCGCCTGCGGTGTTTCCTGAGATCGCCGAATGGGTGAAGGGCGACTCTGTTGCGGGATTTCTCCCAGGCAAGGTGTACATCATGGAATTTTGGGCAACTTGGTGTGGACCATGCCGCCAGGGAATGCCGCACCTGACCGAGGTGCAGCACAAGTACGCAGACATTGGCCTGCGCATCATTGGCATCAGCGATGAGAAAGTCGAGAAGGTCAAGGCATTCTTGGACAAGCCTGAGTGGGCTGAGAAAACGCAGTACACCCTCTGCTGCGATCCCGATCGATCGGCGCACGACGCATATATGAAGCCCGCGCTTCAGAACGGCATCCCCACCGCATTCATTGTGAAGGATTCAACGGTGCAGTGGATCGGTCATCCGATGACGATGGACGAACCGCTTGCGGCGATCGTCGCAGGCACTTGGGACATCGCGAAAGCGAAGGAGTCTTTCCTTGGCGAGGCACAAGGACGGCGCGTGCAGCAGCGCGCCTCTGGGCTCTTGCGTGAAGCGCAGAAAACAGGCGATTACAAGGCGTTTCTCGATGCCCTTGATCTCTCGATTTCAAAGGCGACCCCAGAGGTTGCCCTTGGGATGAAGATGCAGAAGTTTCAGATTCTCGTGGGTGGCGCGAATCAGCCAGAGGCTGGATACGCGCTCGGCCGCACGATTCTCGATGCGCTGGTGGTCGCCAAGAATAGCGCAGGGCTCAACCAGCTCGCATGGTCAGTGCTGACTTCTCCCGCAATCAAGACGCGGGACATTCCATTTGCACTCGCCGCCGCGAAGGCTGCGGTTGCCGCGAGTGGTGGCAACGATGGAGCGATTCTCGACACGCTCGCGCGCGCGTACATGGATTCGGGCGACAAGGCGCAAGCGGTCGCGACGCAGAAGCTCGCCATCGAGAAGACTCCTGCGGGAGAAATGCTCGACGAGATGAAAGAGACTCTCAAGCAGTATGAGAGTGGATCACCTGCCGATGGCAAGCCGATCTAACTCGAGCGATCAGCGAAGTTCGATCTCGCGATTGGCGCTCGAACTCTCGTAAATCGCTTCGATCACCCCGTGAAGCAAACGCCCTTGGTCCCCCGTGGCCACGGGCGTTTTTCGTTGGGTCACCATCTGTGTGAAGTGGCGAAACTGTCCGTCCCATGCAAGGTCGAGCGCGTTGGCTGCCTCGAACTGCGGCTTGATGTCGACGAGCATTCCCTCTTCTTCGGTCGCGATCGAAAGTTCACCTCCCATGACCTCGAAGAAGGCCCCAGCGCGAGTCCCCCAAATCGAAATGCCATCGCGGGTCGAACCCTCTGGAATGTTCGCTGCCCACGCAACGGTCAGTTCGATCGACAAACCACCAGCGCATCGAATCAGCGCACTTGCAGCGTCCTCAACGTCAAATGTTCCGGCCAGATTCGGTGGCCCCGCCCACATCGATGTGTAGCGATAGTCTCGAATGGGAGAGCCGAACTTCGACCATGTCACGCCGCTCACGCGTTCAACGTGTGGATGCCCAGCAAGGTGCAACGAGAGGTCGATGAGGTGCACTCCAAGGTCGATGAGTGGGCCACCTCCCGAGTGGCGCTTGGTCGTGAACCAACCCCCAAGCCCTGGAATACCTCGGCGTCGAGTCATGCTCGCCCTGATCCGGTAGATCTCGCCAAATCTCCCAGCGTCGATCCACTGCTTTGCCGCGAGTGACGTCGGCGACTGCCGACAGACGAATCCCATTTGCAGACTTCCCGCGCTCGCACGCTCAGCGGCGACGATCTCATCGCACTGCGCGCGCGTGAGCGCCATCGGCTTCTCCAGCAGCACATGCTTTCCTGCAGCAAGTGCCGCGCATGCACATGCATGGTGGCGATCGTTGGGGACCGCGATGACAACCGCGTCGATAGCTGGCATTGAGAGCAGTTCATCGATGCTTGCACACCCTCGTCCACCGAATTCTTTGGCGAATGCCTTGGATCGTTCAGGCAGCACATCCCACGCGCCCGTCACAGTGACTCCCGCGCGACGCGCCGTCTGCGCATGCACGGTGCCAATTGCGCCGCAACCGATGATGGCAAGTCCAAATGACATGTCCCATTAGGATAGGGAACAATGGAAAACCGTCGGATTGTGGTCGTTGGAGCCGGGATCATTGGACTGTGCAGTGCCTACGAACTCGCGCGGCGCGGAGTCGAGGTCATGGTGCTCGATCGATGCAGCACATTCGATAGCGCATCCTGCGGAAACGCAGGACTTTTCTCGATCGGCCACGGTCCTTTGACGAAGCCCGGCGCATCGTGGCGAGGGGTGCGCATGATGTTCGACTCGCGAAGTCCTCTGTGGATTCGCCCGAGTCTTTCCCCCGAGCTGCTGCGCTGGCTGCTGACCTTTCACCGCCACTGCACTCAAGCGCACCTTGATCGGTGCCTCCACACGCTCTGCGCGATGGGATGGCGCACAATCGAAGCACTCGAAGAGATCCTTGATCGCGAGTCAATCGACTGCCTGTATCAACGCAACGGGTGGCTCGACCTCTTTCGAGATGACTCTCTTCTCACCGTGGCGATGCACGAGGCTGCGGCGATTGCCCCCTACGGCTACCGGACTGACTTCATCTCGGGCAACGAGCTGCGTAAAGGCAATTCGATCTACCGCGATGAGATCGCTGGCGCGGTGCACTATGTCGACAGCGCGACGCTGCATCCAGGTCGCCTGGTTCGTTCACTCGCTTCGGCGCTCGCCGCGCGTGGCGTTTCGATTCGCACGAACTCGACCGTGACAGGATTGGAACGGGACAAATCAGGGCGCTGCACCGGAGCGCGACTTGCAAGTGGTGAAGTGGTCACCGCAGCGACGACCGTGCTCGCAGCTGGGATCTGGTCGGATGACCTTGCGCGCGACGCAGGGCTGCGCATCGCGATGCAACCCGCGCGGGGGTATCACGTGCAGATTGACGGCCTTGCTCGCCTTCCGTGCACCGGCGGAATCATGCGCGAAGTCTCAGTTCCGTTCACCCCGATGGGATCACAACTGCGACTCGCTGGCACGCTCGAGATCGCCCCCGTCGGTCGCCCGTGGATGCGCAAGCGGATCGACGCGCTGCTCACCGGCGCTCGAAAATACTTTCACGGCATTGAGCACGGTCATGTGACGCACGAGTGGGCGGGGTACCGACCGTGCACCGCCGATGGAATGCCTGTCATCGGAGCGATCGCGCAGACTCCAGGGCTTTACGTCGCGACCGGGCACGCGATGATGGGGCTGACTCTCGGCCCGGTCACCGGTCGCATCGTCGCGGCTGATCTGTGTGGAGAGCCGCAGTGCATTGATGAGGAGATCCTCCGAATGATTCGCCCGCGTCACTGCGATTGATCCAGCGACACCGCGCTCGCACAAAGCCGCTCACCCCCACAGCCGCGCCGCACCACGAACGCCACTGGCATCGCCAAACATCGCCGGTCGAATCGGTGTCTCGAACTGATCTGAAAAGATGCGCTCAGCGATGAGGTGTGGCGTGTGCCGGTAGATCTCTGGAATGTTGCTGACACCGCCGCCGATCACGATCGCATCCGGATCAAGCGTGTTGACGACAACGGCGAGCGCATCGGCGAGCCGTTCACACAGCAACTCGATGACCGCCGTCGCCGAGGGATCGACTTGCGCGCTCGCTCTGCTGGCAATCTCTTCGAGTGGGCGGTGCACACTCTCATGTCGCATGTATTCAGCTTCGAGTGCCGGGCCCGCAAGAAACTGCTCGATACACCCGACCTGGCCGCAGTAGCACGGTCTCGCGCGACGCTCGGCGCGATCGGTCCCTGGCATCGGTGAGTGCCCCCACTCACCGGCGATGGCGTTTCGACCGACGATGATCTTCTGGTCGACCACGATGCCACCACCTGTGCCAGTGCCAATGATCACCGCGAAGACAACGCGCGCGTGTGCGCCCGCACCGTCGAACGACTCGCTCAGTGCGAGACAATTGGCATCGTTGGCTCCACGAATCTCCCGCTGCAGCACTCGCTGCAAGTCACCGACGAAATCTTGGTCATTCAGGCAGGTCGAGTTTGCGTTGCGGTGTCGACCAGTGCGCGCGGAGACACTTCCGGGGAATCCGATCCCAACGGTGGCGGACTGGCCGAGTTCGATCTCAACTGAACGCACAAGCGCTGCGATCTCCTCGATCGTCCGTTGGTAATCGCCCTGTGGCGTCGCGACTCGCCGTCGCACAAGTTCGCGACCGCTGTCGTCAAGCGCGCACGCGGCGATCTTCGTTCC
>SYHM01000003.1 GCA_005799205.1 Planctomycetia bacterium
CCGCGAGTTCTGAGTGGTTCATGGCGCGATCCTACGTTGCAGAGGCGCGACGGAGTCGACGCGCGATCTTCGGCATCGCCGCGCATCCGATCGGCACAACCACCACCAGGTCCACAACGCGATTGAGCAGTTCGGCCGCGAGTCCGATGTCGGTCGTCCACGAGGCGAGGGCTGGTCCCGCAAGTCCGATCGCCCACTCGCGTATACCCAGACCGTTTCCCACGATCGGGACCATGTTTGCGGCCGCTGCCAGGCACGCTGCCGCCGCCGCACGCTCGGGGGTCAAGTCGAGTCCAAGCAGCGCAAAAACTGCCGCATATCGAAAGGACCATGCGAGAAGGTCGATCCACCTCCAGAAGACTGCCTCGAGATACACATGCCATGAAGCTTCGCCAGTCGCTGCGAAGACGAGCGCACTGCAAATCGGTAGGGCTGCGACAATTCCGCCCATCACCCGAGCCTGCGCGAAGTGCACAAGCGCGACCGCGAGCGCCATCCACACAATAGAGAGTCCGCAGACCACCGCGGCCTCGATGATCGACAGGGTTGAACGTCGCACCGGGATTCCGCTGACTACCTGCTGATACGCGATGCGTCCGACGAGCCCTGGCCGAAGCGGGAGATAGTTCAACACCGAGGATGCGGCGACGAGTCCCTGCATCTCTATCAGCGTGATCCGTCCGTGGCGCCGAACGAGTGCGTAAAACATGCCGCCAGAACCGACGACATTTCCAAGGGCTGCGACGATGGCAAGAGTGATCAGCGCCCAGTTCGGTCGAATGATGACCTCGCGAACGTGGTTGAGTGTCGGCGCACTGCGCGCGATAGCGAGGATCGCTGCCACCAGGAGCGCACAGCCGATCGCAAATCCGCACACTCGAACCGCCTTCTTTTGCATTGGGCTCATGCGTGCACGCCCACGTCAGGGGGCAATCGGAGTCGCCGGCGGTGGCGCTGGCGGCGGCGAGGTCGGGTCGATGGGGATGCGTCCAGTCGCTCCCTTCTTGCGCGACTCATCGGTCTTTGCCTTGTCGCGCACTCCCATCTTCGCTTGCGAGCGTTCGCCACGCATGCGCTCATCGGCTCGCGCAGCCTCGCGCTGAAATCGTGACGCGATCACCGCGTGCGCTATAGAGGCAAAGCGATCTTCAGACCGGAGTGCCGCTGCAAGTTGCGGATCGTCGGGAGAAATGCAGAAACTCAGCAAGTACGCGCCACGCACATCGCCAGAGTTCGTTGCTCGTGCCAAGTCGAGCACTGGTTCAAACTCAGGCACATTGTGCGGTCCGACGAAGAGGACCCACGCCTGTCCATGTGGTGGCAACTTCGAGAAACCCTCAGCGATCGCCTTCCACGCGATCGGTGTCTGCTCAGCCGAAAGCAGCTGCTTTTTCGCAGCGTAGCCAAGCAAGACGAGCGCTTTGAGATCGTCGTCACTCTGCGGTGAAGCTGCACGCACGATCGACTGATCGATCCACTGCTGGGTCACGCGAACTCCAGCCGCCTCGACATTTTGCACATTCGGGAGCACTCCCATCGTGCCAGCTGTGAATGAACCCGCCTCGGCAACATAATTGAGTGCGCCACGCACCGAAAGTGTGGCGCCTGCGATGGGGTCTTGGTTGAGTCGGAAGCCGACTTCTGTGAAGCTCATATCCCAGATCATTTCCATTGACTCACTCGGCGCAAGCTCGATTGCCCGATCGCATGGAATGATCTGTGGGATCAACCGATCGACCCCTGGGTTCGCGCTTGAATTGAGCCTTGGCTGAAGGAGCACGTTTTGCTTGATGGGACCACCAAGCGCGACCGCCATCGTCATCTCTGATCGATTCGTCACAACGAGGCGATATCGAATCGGGTCGAACGGTTCAACGATGAGCTTCTCAGGGATCACTTGAAAGGCAAAGGCGTTGTCTGTTCCAGCGAGGTACCTCTCGAAACTGGATGGGATCGAGGCGACGACGCCATCGAGGCTCGCAACGAATGTGCCTGCTGGTGGAGCGGCACCCACAAGGGCTTTGAATTCGTCGGCTGCAAGCATGCCGACAAGGTTGCCGCGCTCGCTCGAGGCAATGGCGAGAAATGCGCGAGCAGCATCCTGCAGGTTCCCAGATGCCGCAAGCGCCTGAGCGTGCACAAACGTGGCAGCTGGCGCCGTGGAGGGCGCTTGATCAAGAAGCGCGAGCGCCCCTGCGCCGTCGCCCGCCCGCAACTTGTCCCACCCGCTGATTCGAACTTTGGCCGCATCGCTGAGCGGCGCCCGCTTATCGGCTGCGTCGATCAACTCTTGCACAATCGATGCATCGGCGCGAAGCAACTGCGCTGTCATCGCTGCATCAAGCAACCCTTCTGCGGCGAACACCGCACTTTGTCGCTTTGCCTCTAGATTGGGGACCTCTCCAGGCTCGGGTGGCTTCGGAGGCGGATCATCTTTCTCGGCCTGCTCAATCGCAGCATCACGCATGCGCTTCAGCGACGCGCTCGCATCCGCATGCTTGGACGAGACCAGAATTGCTGCCTCGATGGCCGCGATGAGTGGTGGTGTTGGATACGGAATCGCCTCGCACTCAGCCCGCGTCATCGCAGGGTTGTAAGTCTGAATCTGAACCGCGAGCCGTGACTTGCACATCGCGACATGTCGCTGCAACACGGACACTGCATCGTTGGCGCGGCCCGATCCCCACAGCGCAAGCGCTTGATCGATCACGATGAGGTCGACCACCGCGTCATTGGTCTTCTTGGATCGACCTGCGAGCGCTGCAAGTTGATAGACGCGTGCAGCACTCCCGTACGCCCCCTCTTGCAAGAGCAGTGCGCCGAGTCGCCCCCACATGCGTTCTTCGATTGGATTCGCGAGAATGGCGGTGACAAGCAACTCTGCTTCACCAACAGGATCGTCGAGTTTTTCGTTCGCGAATCCTGCTGCCGTTTCGGCGGCGGCTGGGAACGATGGCGAAAGCGTGAGTGCCTGCACGATGTCTCTGCCAAAGGCCTCGACATCCCCCATGCGCAACTCGAGCAACGCGAGATCGAACGAGAGACGCGATGCGACGGGCAACTGGATTGCCTTGATCGCCTCTGGAGTCAAGAACCGCTGAAATGCCGCGACCTGCTCCTCTGCTGTCTGGTAGCGACCAATCTCCTGGAGAAGACGGCGCAAACGCACGACTTGATCTGCCGGTTCCAACTTCGACAGTCGCTCAAGCGCCATCGCCCCGACCTCATGTGCGGCTGGCATGATGTCCCCCGCGAATCCACACAACCCAAGCAGTGTTCGCCACCGCACGCGGTCATCTGGCGCGAGCATCGCAGACTTCGTTGCGAGAAAAATCGCCGCTTCAAGTTCTGCAGGTGCGAGGTCAGTCGGCGTCACAGTCATGTACGCCTCTCGCATGAGCATGTGCCCGAATCGCAAGGTCGACGCCTGGTCGAGCGACAGGGCTGGTGTCGTCTGTGCTTGCCCACACAGGCACAGAGTCAAGACGAGCGCAACCATGCGAAAAGTGTAGCCGTTTGGGTTACACTCCCTCGCTCCAATGACCGCCGCGCGTCTCGTTTCAATTCTTGTCTCGCTGACAACCGCACTCGCGGCTTCGGCCCAGTCGCTGCCAGCGCTCTCTGACAGCGTCGTCGCAAGTTCGGCTCTGAATTCTGAAGGCAAGGTGGAGGTCGCCGCATTCATCAAGGCCACATCAACACTGCTCCGCAGTGCCGATGCCTCGCAGGTGCGAAAGGGCCGAGAAGCGATCACGACGTCGATCGCGAAGTCGCCGCCAAACGCTCCCTTTCGTACTGTCTTTGCATCCCTTGTGCTGCCGAGTTTGAAGGAGATCGTCAAGACTGGCACCCAGCTGCAAGGGGTCAACGCCCTTGAAGTGATGCGCGCATTGAACTCCCCCGACTCACTCTCGGCGCTCGCCGAACAGTGCGCCCCAGCGACCCAGCCTCAACCATCCCTGCGACTTGTCGCGAGCGGCGCGTTGGCGCAGTCGATCCTCTTTACGGACCTAAACACCGCGCAGGCAGATTCTCTCGTGCGCGCTCTGAGTGCCTGCATCGATCGCGAGGGTGACTGGATGGTCACCGCGTACGACCTGCAGGCAGTCAAAGCACTCGCGACCTCCCCACGGGTTCCCAAGGCGAGTCAAGGGACCGCGCGCGTTGTCGAATCGAGCGCCCTGACAACGCTCGTGACCAAGATTCGGAAGAAGACCACTGATCCGGTCATGATTCGTGCGGTGAATCGCACTCTTGATGCCATTCTCTCAGGGCAGATCGAGGCGACTGATTCCTCAGCGATGGCGGATTTTGGAAAGTCGCTTGAGCCCGCGCTCAACATGCTGGTCGCGATGGCGAAGGACCCCCCAAGTTCAGATCATGCCGCCGCCTTTGGGCAAGCTGCGAAGCTTGCAGAGACCTTGCTTCGCAACCTTGGCGGCGACAAGCGACCCGCGAAGGCTTCAGCGGGCGCAGGATCGGTCGCGAAGCCAGCAACAGCTCCACGCTGAGTCGAACAGTTCTCGTCATCAGGGGCGTACGCTCTCTGGGGATGCGATGGATCTGCTGCGCGCTCGTTCTCATGCTCACCAGCTGGGTCGTGCTTTCGATGCAGGGGTCGCGCCCGCGTGCGGATGTCACCTTCGCGAGCGCAGATGTCTTCACGATGGATCCACAGCGCATGAGTTACATGCAGGATCTCCGTGTTGCGCGTTCGCTCTTCGAGGGTCTCTGCGCACGCGATAATCAAAGAGGCGTCGCGGTTCCTGGAGTCGCGCGCTCGTGGGAATGCTCGAGCGATGGGACGCAGTGGACCTTTCACTTGCGCCCGGATGCTCGTTGGAGCAACGGCGACCAAGTGACGAGCCGCGATTTTCGGTCGGCGTGGCGCAGGTTGCTGCTGCCTGACACCGCCGCCGACTACACAGAACTGCTCTTCTGCGTTCAGGGCGCTCGCGAGTTCTTTGCCTGGCGGGCGGATGCGTTGAAGGAGTATGCCCAGAGCGACACCCACGATGCACACAGCGCGCAGGCGCTCTGGGAACGCACGCTCGCAGCATTTGACGCGATGGTTGGAATTCACGCCCCCGACGACGAGACGCTCGTCGTCACACTCAAGAATCCCGTGCCCTACTGGCTTGATTTGTGCGGCTTCCCAACGCTCGCGCCGATTCATGAACGCTCCCTCGCTCGGTGGACTCGCATCAATGAAGCAACTGGAATGGTGCGTGCCGACGCTGGATGGACGAAGCCCGGGGTGCTCGTCACAAATGGGCCGATGAAGCTCGTCGAGTGGCGGTACAAGCGCGGGATGCGCCTCGAGCCAAACGAGCGCTATGTCGGGACGAATCCTCCGCTCGCTTCGAGCGTGGACATCGTGCCGATCGAAGATGCCAACACCGCCGTGCTCGCATATGAATCTGGGAGCATCGACTGGATCAGCGACCTGACGGCTGAGTACCGTGCCGATCTCGCCGAGGCCTCGCGCCGCTGGCGCGAAAATCACCAGACCGAGTTTGATCTGCGCATCGCTGCGGGAGCCACAATCGACGAGGCACTTGCGGCGCTTCCGGCTCCAGACCCCGCGCGAGGTGAGAGGCGCGATGTGCATGTGCTGAGTGCATTCGGCACCGATTTCTGGAGTTTCAATTGCCGTGCGATCCTCTCAAATGGTCGGGCGAACCCCTTCGCAGATGCGCGGGTCAGGCGGGCGTTCGCGCAGGCGGTCGACAAACGCGCGGTCACTCAGTCGGTCACACGACTCAACGAGCCTGTGGCAACAACGCTCGTGCCCGTGGGGTCAATCCCCGGCTACTCCTCGCCCAAGGGACTTCCGTTTGACATCGAGAAAGCCCGCCGTGAATTGGCAGATGCTGGATGGAAGGACCGCGATGGCGACGGCATCATCGAAAACGCTGCGGGCGAGCCTTTTCCGCCGGTCGACATGCTCTACATGACGGGCAATCCGAGAGTCAAGAACATTGCAATCGCGCTGGCGGCGATGTGGCGAGATGCGCTGGGAGTCCAATGTGAACTGCGCGCGAAAGATGGCAAGTTCGCGAAGGAAGACCTGCGACAGGGCAACTTCATGATTGCGCGAGGAGGGTGGTACGGCGACTACGCCGATCCCACGACGTTTCTCGACCTGTCTCGCACTGGCAACGGCAACAACGACCGAGCCTTCACGAACGAACGGTTTGACGCACTGCTCGCGCAGGCAGAGCGCGAACTTGATTCGAGCACGCGCATGAACCTGTTAGCCGAAGCTGAGCGACTGCTCGTCGAAGAAGAGATGCCCATCCTGCCGCTCTGTCAGTACGTCACCCTCTATATGTATGACCCAGCGCAACTGCGGGGCATCACACGACATCCGCGCCTCGATCAACAACTTGCTCATCTACGACGAGTCTCACCGAGTGCCCTGCCGCGCACTGAGGCGGAGCCTCCACAATGATGCATCTCATCGCTCGACGATTGCTGCAGCTGCCCTTGGTGCTGCTCGCGGTCATCGTGATCACATTCGCACTTGTGTGGCTGATTCCAGGCAATCCCATGCAAAATGAAGGACGCCAGCCGCCAGCGGAAGTCGTGGAGGCGATGAATCGGCAGTACCAACTCGATACCCCAGCGTCCTTTCTCGGCGGCTACCTCGCGCGCGTCAGTGGTGTGGGATGGGTCCTCGGTTGGAACACACAACTCGTCGACTTTGGTCCAAGCATGCGGCACCCTGACTGGACAGTGAATGAGATCATCAGTGCCGGGCTTCCCATTTCGGCGACGATTGGTTTCGGAGCGATCGCCATCGCACTGTTCGTTGGGACCGCGGCAGGACTCGTCGGCGGACTCAAGCCAGGGTCATGGTGGGACGCAGCGACGCAATCGATTGCGCTCGTTGGGATCAGCCTGCCGAGCTTCGTCACAGGGTCGCTCCTCATTGTGCTGTTCGCGGCCAAACTGCGGCTCTTTCCGGTTGGTGGCTGGGGATCGCCTGCCCATGCGCTTCTTCCAATGGTGACACTCTCGCTGCCCTTCGCGGCGTACATCGCGCGACTCTTGCGATTTGGACTCATTGAACAAATGCACACCGATCACCTGCGCACAGCGCGTGCCAAGGGACTCTCGCGCCGACAGGCGGCGTGGAGTCACGCCCTCAAGAATGCGTTTCTGCCAGTGCTCTCTTTTCTTGGCCCCGCCGCTGCCGCAGCAATGACAGGATCGTTCGTCGTCGAGAAGGTGTTCGCGGTGCCTGGTCTGGGGCGCCACTTCGTTGACGCGGTCCTCGGGAAGGACATCACTCTCGTCATGGGGGTCGTACTGGTCTATGCGGCACTGCTTGTGGCGTTCAACCTATTGGTCGATGTGCTCTATGTGTGGATCGACCCGCGCATCGAGATGGTGGCTGTGCAGCGGCGATAGACTTCAGGGATGCGCTCGCTTCTGCTTGCCCTTCTCGCCGCGACTGCGCCGCTTGTGCTTGGCGGATGCATGGGATCGCTCTCAAAGGAAGGTCCAGAGACTTTGACGGTTGATCGTGCGCAGTATGGCGAGGCATTAGACGCCGCGGCACGAATCGCGCGCGATATGGGATACAAGGTGGCGGTCGTCGACCGGTCGAATGGGGTCATTGAGACCGATCCGCGCCACGCGGGAGGGGCGCTGGAACCGTGGAGGCTTGATAACGGGACCGCCGATGAAGTGGCTTCGAATACCTTCGCAAACCGGCGACGGCGCATCCGATTCGAGTTCGTGCCGGTTGGGGTACCGCCTACAACTCCCACACAAGATGGAGTCCTGCATGGAGCGGCGATCCCCGGAAGCACTGCCGCACTACAGCGATTTGACGTCCAGTCGTCGACTGGCCCTATTGAGGTCACCATTCGGGTGACCATTGAGCGGTCCTTTCTTGAAGGATCGAGACCATCCACCTACTCAGGATCACTCGCCTCTCGCTGGAGCAACCCTCTCAACGCCAAGCCTGCGGGGGCAGCCGATGATTCGGTTCGAGATAACCCTCGGTGGGTGCCTGTCGGCCGAGACGCCGCGTACGAACGCACGATTGCCGCCAAACTTGAGGCGGCTACCAGAGCCCAATAATTCCGGCCGACCGTCTTTATTTTGGTTTTTTTGACTTTCGTGTGGTCAATGGCACCTTGAATGCGGATGAGTAGCAACATGAAGAATCGACACGGTCGGTCTATCGCCCTGTTCGCCGCCGCAACCCTCACTGGGGTTGGCGCATTTGTCGCGGCTGGGTACGGAGTCCCTGGAAGTGGCGATCAGATTCAGGTGCCAGCAACGGCGGCTGACTTCTTCTTGCACGGCACTCAACCGAACACAGACAGTCTCGCGTTCGAGCCGATCCAAGCATCGAACAACTGCTCCTATTGCCACGGCGAATACAACGCGACGGTTGCTCCCTTCGACACATGGGTCGTCAGCATGATGGGACAGTCAGCGCGCGATCCAGTCTGGCACGCCGCGCTCGCGATCGCGAATCAAGATGTAAGCATGTCGGGAGGACTGTGTATTCGCTGCCACGCGCCCGGAGGATGGCTCGCAGGCCACAGCGAAGCTGCCGACCTCTCGCAACTCACTCCCGATGACTTTGATGGAGTGACCTGCCACTTCTGCCACCGCATGGTCACTCCAGTTGCGGGCCCACTGAGCGCCGTTGGGTATCCCACGAACGGCGACCTCACGCCTGACCCTGAAGTACTCGCGCCGCTCATTGCCGATGGCATCCTGCCAAGTCCTTCGCTTGGAAGCGCGAGCTATGTGGTCGATCCACGAGATGTTCGCCGTGGTCCATTCAACGATGTCCCAATGAATTTTCATGGTGGCCCTGAACTGATCTTCTCGCCATTCCACTCCGATGGTTCGCTGTGCGGAACCTGCCATGATGTGAATAACCCCGCCTACAGCCGCACTCCAGGTGGCGAGCTCGTGCTGAATGCGCTCGGGTCTCCACATCCAACGATGCAGGGTGGTGACATGTTTGGAGAACAACGCACCTATTCCGAGTGGCTGCAAAGCGTGTTTCCAACGACCGGCGTTTCGTATCCCGATGGACGGTTCGGTGGTAATCATGCGACGGGCGTGATGAAGTCGTGCCAAGATTGCCATATGCCTGATCAGCAAGGTGGTGGATGCGTCTTCTACGACGGAGATCTTTCCACGGAGCGGCCGAATGTGCCGCAGCATTCGTTCGCTGGTGCGAACACGTGGGTCATTCGCGCGGTCAAGACACAGATGGGTGATGACGCGGATTACTTCGGGCTCACGCAGTCACGTGTTGATGATGCGGTCGCGCGCAATGTGCAGATGCTGCGTGACGCGTCGGACATGGAGCTCTCGCAGGTGGGCACCTCGCTTCGGGTCAAGATCATCAATCAGTCTGGTCACAAACTGCCAACGGGCTATCCCGAGGGACGACGCGCGTGGATCAATGTGAAGTTCTTGAATGCAACAGGGGCGATCATCGCAGAGCGCGGTGCGTACGACTTTGATACTGCCACACTGACTGAGGGCGATACGAAGATCTATCACTCGCACCAGACGATCAGCCCTGCGATTGCCGCGGCGACCAACCTTCCTGAAGGAACTGACTCACATCTGGCACTCTCAAATGTGATCGCCTTCGACAATCGCATTCCCCCAAGGGGATTCACGAACGCTGGATTCGCCTCGGTGCAGGCATCACCAGTTGGGTACTCGTATGCCGACGGCCAGTACTGGGACTTCACAAACTACGCAATTCCCGCTGGCGCGACGAGTGCAGTGGCGACGCTGTACTACCAAACCTCGAGCCGGCAGTACATGGAGTTCTTGCGCGACACCGCACAGAATGGATCTGGACTCACCGCCTACAACCTGTGGGTGCAGCATGGAAGGAGCGCGCCAGTTGACATGGACTCGATGTCGATTCAGCTTGCCGCGACGAATCCAGCAGACTTCAACGGCGATGGAACTGTCAACGGCACCGACTTGACGATGCTTCTCAGTAACTGGGGAGGCAGCGGACTGGGTGACGCCAACGGCGATGGAGTCGTGAACGGTGTCGACCTCTCGATGCTGCTCGCGAGCTGGGGTTCCTAAACGTTCACTGGGCCTGTCACCGAGCTCGCGCTGGCGGCAGTCGTTGCATGAGGTTGTCGACTGCAGCGCGCAACTGCTGGTCGGCGCCAGCTGCCTCGTCGTACGGAGTCTGAGGCACAACGAGATCGGGCACGGCACCATTGAGTTCCATGTCGGTCCCGTTGAGCAGATACCAACCGCGTGTCGGCATTCGAACAGAAGTGCCGTCGAGGAGCGTTGCGCCGCCAGTCGAAATCACTCCACCGTATGTTGGATACCCCACGAGCGTTCCGCGGTGCAACGTCTTGAACGCGTGTGCCACGATCTCGGCGTTCGAAAAACTCTTCTCGTTGCAGAGCATGTTGATCGGACCTGTGAAGCGTTGAATGAAGAGGCGATCTTGTGGATAGCCATCCGTATGCGTTGGATCGCTTCCGCGTGGCACGGTATAGGCATGAATCGGAGCGCAGATCGAAGCGAGCAGTCGATCAGCAGTCCATCCCCCACCATTGTTGCGTACATCGATCAGCAGACCATCACGCCCATCGCATGCGGCGTAGAGGTCTCGCTCGAATTCGTCGAGTGATGGTTGCGCCATCCCCGCAATATGGATGTAGCCGAGCCGTCCGTGGGACCACGCATCGACGAGGGCGGCATTGTTGTTCTGAGTGGCTTGATAGGCGAGGGTGCTAATCGTGCCTTCCGACACTGGCACGATTGTGGCATCGAATGTCACCCCAGTGCCATCACCCAGCGTGCGTGCGATTGTGAGCACGACTTCCTTTCCGATAGTGCCAGCCATCCGCGAAGCCAGCGTGTCACCCGGCGCGACTGCGACGAAATCAAGGCTGGTGATGATGTCTCCCTGAAGAATCGGATTCTTCAGCATTGCCGCGGGACTCGCTGGAGTAACGCTTTCGACAAGAAATCCCTTCTCGTTCGATGCGACTGAAACGCCGATTCGTCCCTGGGGAAGAATGGTGCGCGCACCAGCTCCTGGCGTGCGGATACCAAGATGGCTCGCGTTCAGCTCTCCAAGAAATCGGTTCGCGACATGATCGAACTCGCTCGGCGTTCGCGCGTGGGTAACGAGCTCTGCGTATCGCGCGGTCACTGCGGGCCAGTCGAGATTCTTCAAAGTGGGGTGATAGAAATTCTCCTCCATGAGGCGCGCCGCTTCGGCGAACTTCTGCGACGAGAGCGCGGCGCGATCGACGACAATCGACGAGTCGACGTCGATTGAGGTCCCGCCTGCACTATCACTCGATGATGACGCAGAGGATGATCCAGCTGCGGCACTTGAGCTTCCCCCACCGCCTCCCGATGGAGAGAGCAACTGTCCCTTGCCGCCAGAGATCGCGACGATTTTGTCACCCGTGAGTGAGAGTCCTTGCACCTGCACTCTGCCGCCGAGCTTGCGCTGGCCCGTGCCGTCCCAGCCGATTGAGTAGAGGCCGCCTTCAAGCCCATCACCTCCCGTGAAGTACATGCGGTCGCCAGCGAGTGACATCTCGAGATTGCCCTCGTTTCCTGGCAATGAAGTCACGCGGCGCACGCGACGGTACGCGTCGTCGAGCGAGAGTTTCGTAGATGTCGATGGCTTGTCGGACTTTGGAGCGTCGTCGTCCTTCGCTGTGACATCCTCGGCGTCCGCCCTGTCGTCTTTCTTCTTCGTCCCATCCGATCCCAGTGGTTTGCGCTTCTTGACTGCATCCCCTGCGTCTTTGAAATACTTTTCGAGTTCGAACTTGGGAAGCGCTTCGAGGGACTTGTCGAGGAAGACCATCCACACATCTTCTTCCTCGTTGGTGCGCTCTGAAACGAAGCTGAGAATTCGGCTGTCGGCTGACCAGCGTGGTGAGTGGTCGTTGTCTGGATGCCGGGTGACGTTGATTGCGGGCGACGCGCCGTCCGCTGCGGCGATGAAGATGTCGGTGTTGAAATCACGGTCGGTGCTGGTGAACGCGATCCAAGCACTGTCGGGACTCCATCGACATTCGATATCAGGATCCCAACCACCCATCAGCAGGCGCTGCGCCTGCGTCGCAAGGTCAACCACCATGAGGTCTCCGCGGCCACGACGAAACGCGAGCAACTTGCCATCTGGGGATGGGCGGGCGAGGCGATCATTCGTCGCTCCAGCGAGAAGCGGTGCAACTTCGAAGCGAACTGCTTGCGCCCATCGCTCACTCTTGGGCTTGTCCTTCTCTTTCGGCTTCTCGGCCGACTTCTTGTCTGGCTTCGCGGCGGCTGATGCGGCAACTGGTTCGGCTTCAACCGTAGCTGTCGGCGCTGTGGCTTGAGGAGCGGGCGCTGCGTCTGGCGCGGGAGGCGCGACCTCTGGAACAGCCACTGGCGGCTTCGGTTCGAGCACCCCTGCGGTCGCGGCAACATCGTCGCGTGTGGTTGCGACCGTCGCGACCATGATCGATTCGCCACCACCCTCGTCACTTGTGAAGTAGAGCGACTGACCATCGGGACTCCATGCGACCTCGTACTCGCGTGCAATTGACTGGGTGACTCGTCGCGCTGAGTACTTGCCCTCAACAGGTTTGATCCACACATCGCCGAAGGCCACGATGGCGGCGCTCTTGCCGTCTGGATTGAGCGCGATTTCACTCGCCGCGCCGGCAAGTGACCGCGTCTCGTCGCCGTCAAATGTGTCATCGGGAGCAGTCAGTGAGAGTGCAACGGGCCGCCCCCCCTGTTGATTGAGGTCAAGACGGTAGAGCGTGTTCCACACTGTAAAGAAGGCGCGAGAGCCATCGCGACTCACTGTGAGGTCCTTCACGTCCTGCCCTTCAAACGACGTCAGCCGTCGGGCGGTCGCTCCTGGGCGCGCCTCCTGCATCCAGACATTCACAGTGTTGAGTTCGCGGTCACTGAGAAAGAGCAGGTTTGAGTCGCCCCGCCACTGAGCCCACCCATCGTTGCCTTGAAAGCTTGTTAGCTGAACGAATGCGCGTTCAGGTGGTGCCTTCGTGTCAAACATCCACACATCGCAGTTGTCGCTCCCTCGGTATCCGCGTCGCGACCAATCACTTCCCCCTCGCTCAAAGAGGTAGCGCGTTCCATCCGGGGAAAGCACTGCCGCCCGACCGAATGCGCCATGCCGACGAATTGGTTCACCTCCCGAGAGTCCAACGAAGTATGGGCGAGGGGCGCGAAAAAGGTCGTAGTCCAGTGTTGCAGAAAACTCGAGCGATGGATCGCCCGCCGCAGTGCGACCGAACCCAGAGAGACTCAGGCTCTCATCGGAGTTCGTGACACGCCGCAGGCATCCACCTGCAGGATCGATGGTGTAGAGATTTCGTCCGCCATCTCGCGTGCTCTCAAATGCGATCAGTGAGCCGTCGTCATTCCAAACACTGCGTGACTCGTCGGCGGGATGGCTCGTCAATCGTGTCGCTTGCCCGCCCTGTGCGGAGGCCTTCCACAAGTCACCCCTCCAGGTGAACGTGACCCACGCGCCATCGGGACTCGCGGCGGGGAGTCGCGCAAGATCGATCTCCGCTCCGAAGGCGATAGCCGATGACAAGAGCAACGCACAGAGTGAGAAAGCGATGTTCATCGCATCACTCTAACCACTGGCGTCCGCTGATTTGACGGCGCCACATCGGTAAGTTGGGGTCAATTGGGGTTATTCTGCGGAACTCATGAGACCCGAATCGCTCTCGTTCCTGTGCCGCCTACTCGACACTCCAAGCCCATCAGGGTTCGAACGCGATGGTCAGCGACTGTGGCTCGAGTACGTCAAGGAATGGGCGACTCGAACATGGTCAGATGCATACGGCAATTGCTTTGCCGAACTGTTGCCGACTCGTTCTGGGGCAGAGCGCACGCGCACAATCGCTGTCTGTGGACATGCCGATGAGATTGGATTGATGGTCAACCATGTCGATGCGCAAGGGTTTGTCTATTGCAAGGCCATTGGTGGCATCGACTCGGGCTCGATCGTTGGCAAGCGAATTCAGTTTCGTTCGTCGGTCGCTGGTGTGACCAATCCAGTCATAGGACTCGTCGGCGCGACCGCCATCCACTTGCAAGATAAGGATGCGGGCGGCAAGGTGAGAAAGGTGCACGAACTTTTCATCGACATCGGATGCAAGGACCAAGCAACAACACTGACGAGACTCAATATTGGCGATGCTGGAGTGTTCTTGGATTCCAGCATGATGCTGAATGACGAACTCATCGTCGCGCGGGCCCTCGACAATCGAATCGGCACATTCGTCGCTGCAGAGACCCTGCGACTGGCATCTGAACAGCGCGATCGCCTCGCAGTTCGAGTCGTTGCGGTGAGCACCGTGCAAGAGGAGGTCGGGTTGAACGGCGCTGCGATGATCGCCGAGAGTCTTCGCCCCGACATCGCCCTCGTAACTGATGTCGGCCATGCGACCGACAGCCCTGGAATCTCGCACGCGCAACACGGACAATTCAAAATGGGTGATGGACCGAAACTCGCCATCGGAGGAGCGATGCATGGAGCGGTTGTTGCACGACTCCTCGCGGCGGCGAATGCTGCATCGATCCCGCTTCAGCGTGCCGCAACGCCCGGCCGCAGCGGCACCGACACCGATGCAATTTTTCTGCGTGCTGGAGGCATCCCATGCGGCCTGCTGAGCCTTCCGATTCGATACATGCACACAACGGTTGAACTTGGCCACACACGCGACTTGAGGCAGATTTCAGAGGTGTTTGCGGGGATGATTCTCGACTTGAAGGGGGACGAATCTATTGCGAGCGGAATCTGAGGTGGCACTCGCGCTTTCACTACTATCGAGCGCTCGATGTTGAAGTTCGTCCATCAAGCGATCTGTGATATTCGAACGACTGGCTCGGTGTTTCCGAGTTCTCCGAGGCTTGCGCGTGCGATGACGAATTCGCTGCGAGATCACCGCGGCGAGAAGCGGATTCTCGAGGTCGGCCCCGGCACCGGAGCGTTCACGCAGGCGATCCTCTCGTCGCTGAGAGGAAAGGACTCGCTCGACATCGTCGAAGTGAATCCCGTCTTTTGCGAACACATCGAGCGGCAACTGCTCGCTCCCTTTCGCGCGCGCCATTCGGGCATGTCAATCGGATTGCACCAAGGACCGATCGAGTCAGCGGCGCTTGAAGGTGGATACGACTTCGTGATTTGTGGACTGCCATTCAACAACTTCCCAGTCGCGCTCACACAATCGATCTTCGCGCAGATACTGAGACTGATGCGTGACGGCGGCGAACTGACCTACTTCGAATACGCCGGGGTGCGAGCATTCAAGCGTCCGTTTGTGGGACCGCATGGGCGCGAGCGCATTGCACAGTTCAAGGCGTTCACTCAAAAGACGGCAAAGTCGCACCATGTCACCCGCTCACTGGTTGTCGCGAACATCCCTCCAGCGCTCACCGTGCGACTCACCAAGCGACGTGGAAATCTTGAAGCATGTTCCGAGTAAACGAGCACTTTCTGAAACTGTCTGCTGGATATCTCTTTCCAGAGATCGCCCGGCGTGTTGCGCTTTTCGCAGCAGAGAATCCATCCGTCGCCTCGCGAATCATTCGCTGCGGCATTGGAGATGTCACCGAACCGCTGCCTTCGGCGGCAGCCGATGCGATGCGCAAGGCGATCGATGACCTGACAACACGCGAGCGATTTCGTGGATACCCACCGCCATCGGGCTATGACTTCGTGCGCGCTGCGGTCGCCGAAGGGGATTTTCGTTCTCGAGGATGTTCCGTTGCCGATGATGAGATTTTTCTTAGCGATGGCTCGAAGCCCGATGCGAGTGCCATCCTTGAGATTCTTGGCAGCGGCAATCGGATCGCGATCACAGACCCCGTGTATCCGGTGTACGCAGATACCAACGTGATGGCGGGGAACTCGGGAGTGGCGCTCGAGGGAGGTGGTTACGAAGGATTCACCTATCTCGCGTGCACGCCAGCGAATGGCTTCTCTCCAGCGCTACCGACCTCACCAGTGGATGTCATCTATCTCTGTTCACCCAACAATCCAACTGGCGCTGTCCTCGACCGAACTGCACTGACACGCTGGGTCGCCTACGCCCGCGAGCATAAGAGTGTGATTCTCTTTGATGCGGCGTATGAAGCGTTCATTCGTGATCCAGACCTTCCACATTCGATCTATGAGATTGAGGGAGCGCGGTCGTGTGCGATCGAGTTTCGATCGTTCTCGAAAGTTGGTGGATTCACCGGCGTGCGCTGCGGCTACACCGTGATGCCGAAGGATCTTTACGCAACCACGAGTACTGGCGCGCGCATCGGCTTGCACGCGCTTTGGATGCGTCGGTGGGCAACATGTTCGAATGGCGTCTCATGGCCGGTGCAGTGCGCGACCGCGGCGCTCTATTCGCCGGCGGGTCGTGCACAGACACGTGCGCTCACGGACTTCTACCTCGACAACGCGGCCTTGCTTGCTGATGCATGCGAGTCAATGGGACTCACGACATACGGCGCGAAGAACTCTCCGTATGTGTGGATGACCTGCCCAACGGGGCTGGGCTCATGGGATGCTTTCGACCTTCTCTTGCGCGAGGCACAGGTGGTGACGACTCCCGGCGCTGGATTCGGCCGCTGCGGCGAGGGGTTCATCCGCATCAGCGCGTTCAATTCGCGCGCGAATGTCGAAGAGGTCGTGAAGCGACTTTCAGTGCTTACTGCTCGTCACTCCAGCCGCGCTTCTTGACCTCACTCGTCTGCTTCGACTCAGCTGGTCCTCCGCGGTAGCCGTGGCCAACAATGAAAATTTCAACGCTTTCGCGCCGCGATGATGCAGGCTTGACGCCTTTCACTTCGCCGAAGAGAGCGTGCGCTCGCTTGAGAAGCAGCGGATATCCCCCGCCTTCGTAGACCTTCATGACAACATGTCCGCCACGTTTGAGCCACACGGGCAGGCGATCGAGCAGTGTGTGACAGAGGGCGACCGAACGAATACTGTCGCCCGACGCATCGCCAGAAGTGTCCGGACCAATATCGCTGATCACCACGTTAAAGAGTTCGCCACCAAACGATTCGTGCGTGAGCTCGTTGAGATCGGCTTGCATGACCCGCACATGAGGGGCAAGGCCCCGTGGGTCGATGACTTTGAGATCAAACGCGCAGACGAATCCGGTTGGCCCAACACGCGCCGATGCGACCTGTGTCCACGATCCTGGAGCGGCGCCGACATCGAGTACTCGATCGCCTCGGCGAAGAACCCGACGGCGCTCGTCAATCTCGATCAACTTGTACGCACTACGCGCGCGGTATCCCTCATCTTTGGCCTTCCGAAAATAGTGATCCTGCACTTCGCGC
>SYHM01000223.1 GCA_005799205.1 Planctomycetia bacterium
ACTTGCAGATGCGCTGGCAACTGCGCGAACTTCTGGGCGCTTGAGAACAGCGCGCGGGCACTCGGCTCGGCGATCCCTTGAACACCTGCCGCGCTCTCTAAGAGGTCTGGGCGACCCAAGTCACCGACAAACACAAAGTCGCCACTGATCAATCCCATCGGGACCTCACCACCTGACCCCTGATCGATGACGAGGTAACTCATGTGCTCGGGAGTGTGGCCTGGCGTGTGGAGCGCACGAATGAGAATGCCGCCGAGCCTGATCTCGTCGCCGTCGTGCAAGGCAACATGGTCGTATGGCTTGACCCATGTTGACTGCCAGTCGGGGCCGCCTTCCGCGCTCACATAGATCCGTGCCCCAACGCGCTCAGCCAGTTCACGGGCACCGCTGAGAAAGTCTGCGTGAATGTGCGTCTCTGCAACTGCGACGATCTTGAGCTTCTCACGCGCGGCGAGTTGTGTGTAGCGGTCGATATCTCGTTCTGGATCAAACACAATCGCTTCGCCTGTCTTCTGGCATCCGATCATGTATGCGTACTGAGCGAGGTTGTCATCTGCGATTTGTCTAAACAACATGGGGCACCTTCTACCGAGCGATCGTAGCGCGCCGGTCGACGAATACACTCGCGCGATGCACGACACATCGAACACACCGACATCCTGTCCTCGGCTGACGACCGCCAACGGCGCTCCCATTGGAGTGCAACACGCGCTCACTGCTGGCCCACGCGGGCCAGTGCTGATGCAGGATGTTGCCCTGCTCGAACAAATGCAACACTTCAACCGCGAACGCATCCCAGAGCGTGTTGTGCACGCAAAGGGGTCAGGTGCGTTTGGAACATTTACCGTCACACGCGATATCTCGAAGTGGACTCGCGCGAACGTCTTCTCAGCGATCGGAAAGACAACTGAACTCTTCGTGCGCTTCAGCACTGTTGCTGGGGAGCGCGGCGCTGCGGATGCTGAGCGCGATGTGCGCGGATTCTCAGTCAAGTTCTATACCGACGAGGGCAACTGGGACCTCGTCGGCAACAACACTCCCGTGTTCTTTATTCGCGACCCATATAAGTTTCAGAACTTCATCCACACGCAGAAGCGCCATCCACAGTCAAACCTGCGCGACATGGACATGCAGTGGGATTTCTGGTCACAGTGCCCAGAAAGCTTGCATCAAGTGACGATTCTCTTTAGCGATCGGGGCATTCCCGCGAGCCTGCGCCACATCAATGGGTACGGAAGCCACACCTACTCGCTCATCAACGCCGCTGGAGAGCGCGTCTGGTGCAAGTTTCACTTCAAGACCAAGCAAGGCATCAAGAACCTCTCTGATGAGGACGCTGCGAAACTGATCGGAGAGGATCGTGAGAGCCACCAGCGAGATCTCTTTCACTCGATCGCACAGCGTGACTTCCCACGGTGGCGAGTCTGTGTGCAGATCATGACTGAGGCGCAGGCGGCCGCATTTCGCTGGAATCCATTCGATCTCACGAAGGTGTGGCCGCACGCCGAGTTTCCGCTCGAAGAGGTTGGCGTGATGGAACTCAATCGCAATCCAGAGAATTACTTTGCCGATGTTGAGCAAGCGGCGTTTAAGCCGAGCGCTCTCGTACCGGGAATTGGATCGAGCCCCGACAAAGTGCTGCAAGCGCGGCTCATGTCGTACGCAGACACCCAGCTGCACCGTGTCGGCGTGAACAGCCATCAGATTCCCGTGAACAAGCCGCGGTGCCCAGTGATGAACTACATCCGTGATGGTGCCCTTGCCGATGCTGGCAACTATGGATCGGCGCCAAACTATTGGCCAAACACCATTGCAACGGCCCCCAAGCCGGACGCTTCATTCGCCGATCCGGCGTGGAGGCTTGGCGAGACGATCGTCGATCGATATGACTCGGCAGTCGATCATGATGATTTCACGCAGGCTGGCAATCTCTTTCGGCTCTTTGATGATGCACATCGGGATCGCCTCGCTCGTCGCATCGGTGGCGCCCTCAAACAAGCGCGCCCAGCGGTCCAGCAATTGCAGCTCTGCCACTTCTTCAGAGCGGACGAGAATTATGGCGAGCGCGTTGCGAAGTACTTAGGGATCGATGTGAAGAGCGGAAAGCCCTGCCATGCTCGCGTTTGAGAGTGCGATCGCAACGTTTGAAGGGGGACCAGCTCAGCTGCGCGCCGCGTGCGCTGGGCTCTCTCAGGCACAGCTCAACACACGCATCGGACCTGGGACATGGAGCATCCAGGAGATCCTTGTTCATTTGCTCGATAGCGATCTCGCGTCAACGCACCGAATGCGAAGAATGGTGGCAGAACACAATCCGCTCCTCGTGTCGTACGACGAAGATCTGTTCATCGCGCGGCTCCCCAGCAGTGCCACCGACACCGCGGAGGTTCTTGCGCTGTTCGAAGCAAACCGCAGGTTCACAGCGCGGTGGCTGCGAACCCTTTCGCAGGATGATCTCGCGCGCACGGGTATACACACCCAGCGAGGGCGCGTCACTGTCTTGCAACTTGTGGAAATCTACTCGCACCACGTGACGCATCACATGGGGTTCGTGGATGGCAAGCGCAAGGCGCTCGGTTGCTGAGTGACACGACCTAGCGCGCACACTCAACGCGGAGTGAAACGATTTCGAAGGGACCCATCGCGATGCGCGAATGATTGTTCGTGATTGCGATCGTCATCCCGTCGATCGGCCGTTCAAAGAAGTCGCAGTGGGTGACAGATTGCACCTTGCGTGGCGCGCGCGACCAATCGATGACGCACTGTTGTGGTGCTCCGCTGCGATCGACGAGTCGAACGATGACTGCACCTGAATTGTCGTCTGCTGGCTTGAGCGTGCTCACTTCAATCGCGTTAGAGGTCGTTGCTCGCTCAATCGAAACGAATTGCGAGACGACTGTGTGCGAATGCGACGTTGTCTGATCGGCACCGACAGGTGGATGATTGAGCCGATCAGCGGCAGCAAACTCGCCGCACCCCGGCGAGCCATGGCAGCGAAGTGCGTAGACGCACTCATGCACGCCGCGATCGGCGGTCGGGTCTGGAAACTGCGGGCTCTTCGCGAGAGTGAGCCCAAGTTCGACCCCGCCGCGCAGCGTCAGTGCGCTCTTACCAAAAATGCCATCGTCTAGGACCGCAAGCGTTTGCGCACCATCGGTGACCCGCATCCAGTCGTGTCCGGGTACCTCGAACTGGGCCTCCTGCCAACTCGTGTTGCGATGTGTATCACGATCAATGTGACCAAACTGCGTGCCGAATCGCGCGGTGCGCGTCCGCAGTCGCGTCGGAAAGAGTGCGCGCAGCAAGGTGCGATCTTCCTGCCAGTCAAGTCGCGTGCGCACCAATAGCACATCGCTCTCGGCGTGCAATTCGTACGTCTGAGAGATTGAGCTTGCACGACCGAGCTTTCGCGTGACGCTCAACTGCGCGCGCGCGCCGTGAACTCTCGCTTGCATCTTGCACCGAGTCACCACGGGCGTTGGCTTCTCGAGATATTCCTTGTCCGTGTCCCACGCCTCCCATCGGCGTGGGCGATCTTCGTAGAGCACAAGCTCATTGAACGAGCGACCGCGCAGCGGTTGGTGCCGCCCATCGGCGATCACAATCTCGTGGATCGCCCCTCGTGA
>SYHM01000224.1 GCA_005799205.1 Planctomycetia bacterium
CGCGCCGTAGACCGCAGCGCTCGCAATCGCCCCGTGCACGACATGGTCGATCTTGTAGGTCTTCAGGCTAAAGACCTCCGCGAGCCGTCCGCGAATCTCATCGATGGCAATCATGCCGCGGAGGGCCGTGGCACCGTCAAGTGACGCAACCTGCGCTGCGGCAATCGCCACTGGATAAAAGTCGTTATGGCCAAACTCGCCAGCCGTGTGGCCGAGCGCGGGGTTGTAGCCAAAGTTTGTTCCGTTTGAATCCCACTCGCGAACCGCTGCACTGTTGGCGACAACCGCTTTCTCAGGAGCCACGCGCTGGCGCGATCCGAAGACGCAGGCCCCAGTGTTCTTTGTGCGATATCCAAGGGCTTCCTCTCGCAGTACGCGCGGAGCATTCGTGCCAAGTGCGAGCGCGGAGACTCCGCAGAGCACGCTATCGGTGTGAAAGAGCGTGGTTCGTGCACGCACGTTTTCTGCTGGATCGCCCCCAGCCATGAAGTCGATTGCGTATTGCCCGATCCCGAGTGCTTGATTCGTGTTGCGAGGAAGTGTGGTCGCGCTCATTGTGGACTCCGTGGGTGTTTCGTGATTCTGGCGAGCCGCGCAGTCTAGCCGCTGCGGCTCAAGCGTCGGTCAGCAGCGCTTCGTAGAGCTCGACGATCCCCTTGCCCTGCGTGGCGATCGTCTCGTAGATCTTTCGACCCCCAGCAACATCGAGCAGCTCGCGCACCAATTGTGCCTCACCTGCGTGATCGGCCTTGTTGGCGACGAACAGATCAGCAATCTCGAGGATTCCAGCCTTATCCATCTGCACGCTGTCGCCCATCCCAGGCACCGTGACCACGGCGGTGCGATCGACATGGTGGCGGATCGCAACATCATTCTGGCCAGCGCCAACCGTTTCGATGATGAGCGTTTCGTATCCAGCCGCACCAACGAGTCCAATGAGTTGGTCAAGCGACCTGTAATCCTCTCCGACGATCGCGAGACTTCGATAAAAGACATGTTCATCGACCGAATTGAAGTCGACGCGCAGGCGGTCACCAAGCAGGGCTCCACCAGTGATCGGGCTCATGGGATCAAAGGCAATCACGGCGATTCGCGATCCGCGCCGTACGCCCTCGGCCGCCATCGCGGCCACGAGCGTGCTCTTGCCCGCCCCTGGGGCTCCAGTGATTCCAACAACGCGCTTGGGACGCCGAAGCGGCGTGTTCGCGGGAAGTCGACCTGCATTCGCCATCGACAGCAGTCGACCCAACCGTGCGGCTGGATTGGCGCCTTCGTCGAGCACTCGATAGTCGCGCACGGTCTCTCGCACGCTCTCGACGATGAGGTCCATGCTCGTGCCCGTGTGATAGACCCGCGCGACGCCACATTCGAGAAGCGCCGCAACATCTTCGTGCGGCACGATGCCGCCGACATTGACTGGAATATCTGTGCGTCCAACGGCGCGCAGTTCATTGATCAGCTTGGGAACAAGCACCAGATGCGAATTGCTCATCATCGATGCAGCGATGCAGTCGACATCTTCGTCGCGCGCTCCGATCGCAAGACCTCGCGGGGTCTGCCAAAGCCCCGAGTAGATCACATGTACTCCGCTGTCGCGCAGAATGCGGGCGATCAACTTGACGCCGCGGTCGTGACCATCGAGCCCCATCTTGCCAAGAAGTACTCGTGGTCGGTGCGGCAAGTCTGCGCAGCGATCGCGCTTCTCGATCGAAGTCGTCGGATCCGTCAGCCCCCGCGCCATCAGTGCGAGTCTCGTCCCTGCGCACTCTCATCCATCGACAGAGACGCGACCTCGGGCGGCTCGGGCGGGATGACCTTTGTGCCATCGGCGCACCAGAGTTCGGGTTCGAATCGATTGGCGAGGCGACCAACAATGAGATGCGCATCTTGCATCATGTAGTCGTCGATCTTCAGTGTTTCGCCCGCCACTCCATGCACCGTTGCGACCGACTTGCTCATCCACCGCGACATGTCGATCGACTTGATCTGCGCTGACTGCAGCGCGAGGCCGTTCACAGTCAGCGTGCCATCGTTGTCGAGTGCGATCCGTTGCTTTCTCAATCTGATCGCGGCAAAGAGCATCCACGGAGCACTGATCAAGCCGCAGCCAATCATGTACACCCAAAGTTGCAATGGACGGTCGTATGCAGGAACGGGTTCTGGAATCGAATCCTTGAACCGTTGCAATACCGATTCTGCTTCGGTGTATTGGCGAATCTCATTCTCAGAAAGCGCCGTCGTTCCAGATTTCACTGCAAGCGCATCAAACACCAGTTTGTTCGCAGAGAACTCGTCAAATTCATGCTGGTGGTTTGGAATGCGGACCCAATAGTCGTATGCCCCCCACACTCCCAGTCCAAGCGAAAGCGCTGCGTACCCGACAAGCCAGAAGACTCGCTTCTTTCTCGGTGTTGCGACGACTGTCATGTGATTGATTCTAGCGAAACTTTCTTGCGCTGCGTGTCGCGCGCGCTATTGTCTCACCATGAACAGAGTCATCACGCGCCTGATGCTCTGGGGTGGAGTCACGATCGCAGTAGGCGCGAGCATGAGTTACGGTCAGTGCACTGGCGATCTTGATAGCGATTCGACCGTCAGTGCATCTGACCTCGCGATTGCACTGTCGGGATGGGGTGCGCCGGGGGTGAGCGACATCAATCTCGACGGCACAACCGATGGAGGCGACCTCGCGCTGCTCTTCTCGCACTGGGGTGCATTGTGTAATCAACCCATCGTTGACGTACGACTCGCGTGCGTTCCGCTCTCGATCCCTCCGTTCGCTTCGTATGTGCAGACATTTGTCGAAGGAACGGCCGTCCATGTTGCGATTGACTTGACGCTGACTCCGCTGCCAGTTCCACTCATCGGCCGCTTGTATGTCATCGACGCACGATCAGCCGCGCAGTGGGCGGCGAACGATGCCCTCGTCGATGTTCGCGGTTCGGCGCAAGAGGTGTTTGTCCAGAGCGGAAGTGTCGATCAGAATCGGTTCATGCTCGACCAGCGGTCCGCGCCGCTCTCGGGTGATGGTGGACTTGCGCTCGGGCACGGCTATGACCTCGTGATTGACCTGAATGGAGACGGACGACTCTCGGGCGGCGACCTCATCGACGGACGCGACGATCGGGCGGCGATCTGGATGACTCGCGATCCTGCGCAGCGCGGGCCGCTCGAAGTGACGAGCGTCAGCAGTTACACCGCGAGTGGAGTCACGAGCGGATTTACACAAGCTCGACTCTGGTACCCAACATCGATCGCGACCCTCTCACCTCGACCCCTCGTCGTCCTGTCGCATGGCAATCTTCAACAGTACCTCTGGTACGACTACCTCGCAGAGCATCTGGCGAGTTGGGGTTACATCGTCATCAGCCATCAAAACAACACGGTGCCCGGGGTCGAAACTGCGTCGACCACGACGCTGCAGCACACGAACGCGATCCTGAGCCAACAGGCGACCATCGCGGGCGGAGCGCTGAGTGGCAAGATCGACTCGTCGCGCATCGTGTGGATCGGACACAGCCGCGGCGGCGAGGGGGTGGTTCGCGCCTACGACCGGCTGTACGACAACACCTACACCCCGACCCAGTTTTCGCTCAATAGCGTCAAGTTTCTTTGCGCAATTGCGCCGACCGATCTGCTTGGGGCGAACTCGGCGCATCCGCACGCTGCAAACTTCATGCTGTTGTGGGGCTCGGCGGATGGGGATGTCTCGGGGAATCCCGTCAATACCTCAGCGTGCGCCTTCAATATCGCAGAACGAAGCGTCGGCTTTCGAAACACGGTCTACATCCACGGGGCCGATCACAATGACTTCACTTGCTGCGGGTACAACGATTTCGTTGGTCCAGCTGAAACCGAACTCGGTAACGAGGCAGCGCAGGCGATCGCGAAGGCATTCATTCTTGTTGGGGTCAAGGTGCATGTGGACCAAGAGTTGCCACTCAAGGAATACTTGTGGCGTCCGAATGCAACCCTGCGACCTCCCCAAATCGCATCAACGACAACGATCGTCAAGGAACTCCTTCCGCCACCCTCTGCAAACGTGCGGGTCATTGACAACTTCCAGACGCAGACTTCACAGTCCATGTCGAGTTCTGGCGGGACTGTCTCATCCACGGTCTCGAACATCTCAGAGGCGAAGGCTCGGGATACCGACGCATCCTTTGGTTGGAGCGCGGCGGACGCGCACAACGGTTCGACACGCACGACTTCAAATGACTCTCAGAGGATGCTCGCGTGCGATTGGACATCGTCGCAGCGGGTTGAGTGGTCGATACCCAACGCGCTCATGGACGTGAGTGGGTTCGACTTCGTTGAGCTGCGTGTCGCGCAAGGGACGCGCCATCCCAACACGGTCGCGCTCAACGGCCAAGCGACATTCACCCTCATGCTGCGCGATGCGGTCGGTACCGAAGCGCGCGTCTCATCATCGGCGCAAGGCGATGGGATCAACCTCCCGTACCAGCGAATCGGTGACGGGGCGGGGCTTGGATGGCAGAATGAACTTCGCACCATTCGGTTGCGGCTCCGCGATTTTCAGGCAGAGGGCACGGGCATACAGCTCGGGCAGCTCAAAGCAGTGCGACTCGAGGTTGGAGAGGCGTCGGGTTCTGCCATCGGGCGATTCATCGTTGACGATTTGCAATTCACAAAAGAGTAATGTTGTGCAGCTTCGGAGCGAGAATCACTGCACTTGGATTGGACTCCTGCCACTGTGCGGGTACTGTTGAGTGATGCGAGGCGTCACCACTCCGTTGTTCATCAGGTGCATCATGGTCAGCATGGCGTCCCTGTTGCTTGGCGCCGTCACAGAAGCTCTCGGCGAGTGCGTGGGCGATTTCAACGGTGACCTTCGTGTCGACGCCGCAGATCTCGGGGTGCTGCTTTCGAACTGGGCGACCGCGGGTGATGGCGATGCGAATGGTGATGGGTACGTCGACGGCGAAGATCTCACGCTTTTCTTCACCAACTGGGGGGCAATCTGCGCTGGTTCACCCACCGAGTTGCGCCTCGCATGTGTTCCGCTCGCGGGCGCCCCCTTTGCTTCATTCGTGCAGTCCTTTCTCGCAGGATCAACGATCACTGTGGCGGTCGACCCGGCGCTGTGTGCGGCCCGCCCAGGAGTGACGGCCGACCTCTTTGTCGTTGCGGCTCGATCTGCGGCGCAGTGGAAGGGTGACGCCGTGCTCGTGGATGTGCGCGGAGCATCGCAACAGATCACGTACGCAGCAGGCGGAGTCGATCAGAATCGATTCGAAGTGAGCGGTGGATCTGCACTCTCAGCGGACGGTGGGTTTGCTATCGGCCGGGGTTATGACCTGGTCATCGACCAAGATCGCGATGGATTGCTCTCTCCAAGCGACCTCATCGACGGAGGTGATGATCGCGCTGCACTGTGGATTTCACGGGACCCCGGATCTGCCGGACCATATGCGGTGGCGACTCTGAGCAGCTACACCGCCAGCGGCGCGACCGCGGGATTCACCTTGGCTCGTCTGTGGTACCCAACGGCGATCGCATCGATGTCGTCGCGTCCGCTCATCGTCATCTCACACGGGAACGGTCACAATTACACCTGGTACGACTATCTGGGGGTGCACCTGGCGAGCTGGGGGTACATCGTCATCAGCCACCAGAACAACACCGTCCCTGGAATCGAGACATCGTCGACGACAACACTTCAGCACACCGCCGCCATCATTGCGCAGCACGCCACTGTGGCGGGAGGGGCGATCGCAGGCAAGATCGATGCGAGTCGCATTGGATGGATCGGTCACAGCCGCGGTGGCGAGGGCATCGTTCGTGCGTACGACCGCATCTACGACACTCCGTCGACGGCGATTGGCTACAACCTGAGCAGCCTGAAGTTTCTCTGCTCAATCGCCCCCACGGATTTTCTCGGTGTGAGCAGCGCGCACCCGCATGCTGCGAACTTCATGCTGATCTGGGGGAGTGCTGACGGTGATGTCAGTGGCATTCCGACAAACTCGGTCGCGTGGTCATTTGACCTTGCCGAGCGCAGCGTGGGGTTCCGAAACACGCTGCTTGTGCAGGGGGCCGACCACAACGACTTCAACTCGGGAACTCTCAATGACTTCGTGGGACCTGCCGGAACTGAAATCGGCGCCGCTGAGGCGAAAGATGTCGCGAAACCGTTCATTCTCGCAGGCATGAAGTACCACCTTGAGGGGGAGA
>SYHM01000225.1 GCA_005799205.1 Planctomycetia bacterium
ACACATCGGTCGCCAGACTTCGATCCAGTCGGTCTCAATGACTTCGCCAGTTGCATAGAGCGTTGACCGCTCAGAAGGCAAAATCATCAGCCCGCTGTTCAGATGCGGATGCAGGGTTGACTCGGGTGGGGTGCCTCTGCCTCCGACGAATCCCGCGAGCACCCCGCACACACACGCGGCACTCACCATGCGCGCGAGCGGAAGTGTTCGTTGAGTGGTCCGCGAGGCAGCCATGCAATTCATCCCCAGTTGGCCATGATGACCGCAAGGTCTGCGCCATCGACATACCCGTTGCCATCAAAGTCCGCCTCGCAATCCACTGATGCTCCGCACACTCCCCACGAGGAGAGCACCATCGCGAGGTCGCCTCCGTCGATACGCCCATCTCGGTCGAGATCAGCCAGTCGCGCGACAGGAGGTCCGAGCAGCACTGCGCCATCCGCATTAATGCGCCCAGTGCCGAGCAACCCTGCAAACCCTGGGTTGGCTGAGTCGATCGACGTGGCAGTTTGCCCAAGAAGCGCCATGACCGTGTTCGGAATCTCGCTTGCGGGAACCGAAGCGTCAGGCCACTGGGGATACTGTGCACGAACGAGCGCGGCAGCCGACGAGACGAATGCGGCAGCCAAACTCGTACCTGACCAGTGTGCATACCCTTCGCCTGGGACGGCTCCCAGGACCGATGTCGTCAGATCGAATTGCCCCGTTGGGGATACAAAGCTGACTCCAGCCGCTGAAAAATCGGTGCAGGAACCGAAGTTCGAGAACGATCCCTTGAGGCCGAGATGATCGATCGCACACACTGCGATTGTTTGCGGGAGCACAGCGGGATACTCCAAGACGGATGGAATCGGAAGTCCATCATTTCCCATCGCCGCCACCACGATGATGCCCGCGGCCCTCGCACGCACAATCGCATCGGCGAGCATCGACGAATTGAACTCCGTCGATACCGAGACGTTGATCACGTCAGCACCATGATCGATCGCGCTGTGAATTGCGGCGCTAAGCCTGAACGAGTCACATGACCCTTCGTCATCGAGAACCCTCAAGTGCATCAGTCGAGCCTCTGGGGCCGCAAGTCGAATGAGGCTTGTCACGTAGGTTCCGTGGCCAACCCCATCGTCGATGACCCCGTCACTGTCGTTGTCAATGCCATCGCCACCGTCGATCGGATAGGCATTGTCGTTGACGAAGTCCCACTGCCATGCGGTCACTGGGCCGTGAACTGCTTCATGGGTCGAATCGACGCCCGAGTCAATCACTGCGACAACGACCCCTGCGCCGCGTGAGCGGTCATGAGCCGCGTCGAATCCGTGCGTTCCGAACGCATACTGATTGTGGTAGGCGAAGGTCGTCGCTCCAAGATCAGTCACCCATGCGCTTCCGGTCTGCCCATCAACCTTATGTGCTGTGAAATCAGCTTCACCAAAGACGAGCATTCCCTGCGTCACGAGTCCTTGAATGGCGTCATGAACCTGCTGTTGGGTGTGATTCCCACGTAACTCGTATCTCATGAGCCGGATGTTGTCGCCAAACGCAGTCCCGGCGTAGTGGATGTCTGAGCAGTACGAATTGAGCGCGGCGTTGATCGCGCCATACCCCACGCCAGGGGCGCGTTGGATCACAGCACTCAGGGGGATTTCATGGTCATCCGCGAAAGAAACGGGGGCGACCATGGCTGCGGCGAGGATGGCGGAAACACACAAGGCTCGTTTCATAGGAATCTCCGAGTTGGTGCGCGACGTCCAATGCGAACCCCGCATTGGCACTGTACTCGCGCAGATGAAACTGGCAACTGAAAACGGGCTGATTTCGCGATTCAATTCAACGTTTTGAGAATTCATGTCAAGCTCCAATTGCGATATAGGGTGCCCAGTGGGCGGGGTGAGGGGTCCTTCCCATCAGTTTTAGGGTTGTTTCGCGCAATGTGGCGGCAGTGGAGAGCATCCTGCTCGAACCACTCGCCCGGCGTTCGTGAAATGCGGTCATCGCCTCTGCGGCGGTTGAGTCGTGAATTGGCCACAGGGTGGCGACAAGTTGGGACGTCCCCGCGCCGAGGAAAGCGCCAGCAAGCCCCATCAGTTCGTCCCCATCGCGGACAGCGGTCGATGCAGTCTCGCACCCACTCAAAATCACCGTGGAAGGGGTGCGTGGAAGCTCGGCGATGTCGCGCGCGGTGAGCCATCCATTGCCAAGCTTCAGCCCGCTCGCTCGAGGGGCTTCAGGCAGAAAGAACCCATGGCAGGCGAGGTGAGCGCAATCACATTCCATCAAGAGTTGTTTGACTTGCTCGACCGTTGCATCCGATCCGAGAAGTGGGTTCACGTCGCCAACGATTCGGGCGACTGCTCGTGCCTCACCATCGATGCACGGGGCCGCTGCGTCAGGAACACCCACGACTCGTGTCGTGCCTCTGCCAACACCCGCCGCAGAGCGACTCGCAAGGTCCGAAAAGACCCCTGCACTCGGTGCATATCCGACAGCATGATCCTCGAGCACAAATCGACCGTTGCTGCGGAGTGCATGAAATGGAACTGTGTGCAACAGCCCATGCGGCACGACTACAACTTCGGATGCGCCTGCCACAAGTGGGGCGATCGGGCTCCAAATGAGCGCGGAGAGGTGATCAAGGGATCGGAGAGAGTCGCTCACAAGTTTGGAAGGCGATGCTCCGCCCCGTGCGAGAGCTCTGCGAATCTGAAATCCAACCCGAGCAAGTGTCTCTGCCAGCGAGAAATCGTTGCAGGGCAGTTCGACGACCTCGGTCGAATTGTGTGCGTGCACGAACGCCAGCCAGTGACCCCGCGCACGAAAGTACGAAACGAGTGCAGTTGTGGGCGAGAGCGAATCAGAAACCGCATGAAGATCTGCGATGGATCCACTGCAGAATGGCCTCAGTGAACTGGTCACCTGCTCACCTTCGAGTGTGCCAATGCGCGACTCGATCTGGCTGATCTCGTCCCGAACCGCGTCAGTAATCCCGAAACGAACGTCCCGTGTCGAGTCGCTCACGATTCGCGCATAGAGCCCGTCGAGTTTTCGACGCAACGAACTGAGTTCAGTCGAATGAGGTCCCACATGCGATGCTGCGGGCTCATCGATTGCCTGACGCATTCGGTCGAGGAGCGTTCGGCTCTTCGCTCGCTCAGCGACAGCGAAGGCCTCCTGGAGTCCCGCAGGCGACCCATCAGCAACGAGCGCGCACACGAGTTCTTCGAATGCTCCCAGCCGCCGCCCCAAGAGTCCCGCACGGGTGCGCTCTGCTTGCAGTGATCCGCGCATTCGTTCAACGAGGTCGACCGCGCGACGCGCGACTCGTGCCGCCTCAGCGGGTCGCGCAATCCGACGAAGCAGTGATGCCTTCTGTGTGAGCACCTCAGCCTGCATGGGCGCAACCGTCGAAACAGCTGCGTGATCCATGGCGTGATCGATTTCTGACATCGCTGTTTCGAGTGATCCTGCCCGCTCAGCAACGATGCTTGAGTGCAAGTGTGCCATCACGCGGTCGACTGGGGCGACCAGTGCGCTCTGATCGACGCGCTCGAGCGTGCCGCGCGCAGCGCCAATGGATCCCGCGCGCGCGAGCGATGAAGCTTGTTGCAGGAGTGCGCGCGAGCGTTCGGTGGCATTCCCGAGCGTCTCAGCCACACCCGCCGCTCGTCCGAAGCACTCTGCAGCGCTCGCGAGTTCACCGGCACTTTCGAGGACGCGACCCTGGCCAACCGAAGCGCGCAGCGACTCGTATGCCATTCCCAGTCGATTGAACTCGGCGACTCCCTTCGAAAATCGATCGCCGGCGACATCGACAACCCCGAGCATCTCGAACACTTCACCCTCTTCAACGAGCAGGCGAGCGGCATGCGCAGATGGAGCGCTGCCGAGCGCTGTCCGTGCTCGCGCGAATCTCTCGAGGGCATCTTGAAAGTCCCCCTCGCGGGCAGAAAGATCGGCAAGGTTTCCCTCGAGCACCGCAGCCATCATGCCGGTTCCGCCCGCGGCAGACGCGAAGTAACTCAACGATCTTCGAAATGCAGCGCGCGACTCTTCAAACCGGTCAAGCAAAACGAGCGACTCGCCCCGCGCGATCTCGATGTGGGCAGCGAGTTCAGGCTGTGCCGCGAGCACTGCTGCTGCGGCGTCGAGGCAAGCGAGTGCACGCGCGGGTTGGCCAAGCGCTTTGTGAATATTGCCGAGATTGATCTGTACGCGTGCTGCAAGCGTTGGCTCACTCAGCTCAAGCAGTTCACTCGTCGCCGTCGCCCCAGCTGCGAGCGCGTCACTCGCTCGACCTGTCACTAAGAGCGGCTGCATCTGCGCGATCAGCGCGCGCGCTGCTTCGATTGCCTCGCCCGCTGTGAGGGCATCGGCTCTTGCGAGCTGGCCGAGTGTCAGCGCTTCTGCGTATGACCCTCCATAACAGAGCGCGAGTACCCGGGAGCGGCGAATGCGTGCAACCGCGCGCGAATCGGCGAGGGTGTGCGCAGCTGCTTCGAGAGTCTCAGCGGCCGTTTGGGCAGCCTTGACATCCGTTGCGGCCAGGCGCTCGACTGCGTCGCCGTAATCACAAAGGGCGGCGCCAGCCGATGGCATCGCCCGCAGCGCAGTCATCCTCGCATGTTCGGTCATCGCGACAAGGTCGTTGAGCGATGGGCGAGCGGATGACCCTGAAGTCGTCATTGCACGAAGACTCCCGTGGCGATGATGGCTCCAGTCGGGAGCGCGACCGCCACCGCGTAGTTGCCCGCCGGAAGCAGCACAGAAAAGAACCCAAGATCATCGAGCGTTGTCGACGCTGCCTCATTGCCCGCATCATCCACAAGGACAACGGGTACGCCTTCGCGTTGTGTACTGGCCTCAACTTGCCCGCGAACGATTCCACGGCGCGATGTGTGCCGCACGAGTGGTTCGACTTCGAGGTCCATATGCACATCGCCTTGGACGAACTCCATCGCGCGAATCGATCCGCCGCGCAGTCCTGCGCCGCACAGCACTGTGTGTTCTTGAGTGAGCGTGGCGAGCGCAGCGCGCGCCCGGTCCCACCAGGCGCAGGGTGATGCACCCGAGTCGCATGCGCGCGGCATCGGAAGGCAGCGAGCCAATTCAAGCGCGCGCATCTGTGTCGCGTTCGAGGGGGCGCAGTCGGAATCCCATCGCACCGAGCTGAGTGCGAACTCAGCAAGCTGCTGCGCCGATGGGTTGGTTGGACGTGGATCGTTCATTTCGTGAATCTGTCACTTGAGATGAGCGACGAGTGGCGCCGCTGATACATCAACGATCACTTCGTACCCCAAAATCAGCGCAACTCCGATCAAGAGTTGTTATCGGAATCTCTGCTAGCTCCTGGGATTCGGATTCCGATTCTTGACAAAATTTGGCCTAATTTCTCAAGGCACCTAGCTCTAGTAGGTCCGATACTTCCAAGGGGGATGCCAAGATCATTGGATACGCGTTGGTAGTCACTCGTCGCATCGCCGCCGAAAAGCATCAGAAGGAGGGTCTTGCACCGGCCTCCTAGTTCGTCGAGAGCCATCCGAACCAAGTGGCGTTCTTCGACCTCCTCGACAAGTGTTTCAACTGGTTCAGAGACGCTCACGAAATCGGTATCGGTGTTGAGTGTGCGAGAGCGACCCCTTCCAATTCGCCAACTCTCTCGATGGGCCGTCGTAATCAGCCACGCCGGAAGGGCTTGTGGGCTCTTTAGTTTGCCAATATTGCTCACAAGCGCAGCAAAGACCGCCTGATGGATGTCGTCGCAATCTGCTGTTTTCAGCCCATATCGGCGTGGAACGCTGTACACGAGGCGCGTGTACCGCTCGACGAGATGCTCCCACGCTGCGGCGTCTCCGCGGGTGCAGCGTTCAATCAACTGCGCATCCTCGTCTCGCGCCATGCACGGGAGCGTAGTCGCTCAGCTCAGCATCTCACGAGGATGACGAGCTGTGTAGGTGGCAGGAGCCCAGTTTCAAAAAAACTCACAGGTTGATGTATTCGAATTGAGAGTTTGCCCTCTTGCAGAATAAGAAAGCTCACTCCCAATGACTCCAACAACACTCAATCCAACCATCTCGCTCGTTGAACCGAGCGCAAAATCAGGTTTGTTCATGAAAAACTCCAACCAAGCAGGTGTTTCTGGTTCTCCGCACTCGGTACCGCAATCGCTTGCTGAGATTGAGCGGCTGGCAATCCTGGCAGCGCTGGAAGCGTGCGGGGGTTCTCCAGCGCTTGCCGCGCGCCAACTACAGATTTCAACCGCGACGATCTATCGCAAGATCAAGTCCTATCGCCGCGCGGAACACGCGAAGCCTGTTTGAACTGCAAGAGTGTTGAATGAGCTTCCTCCGCAATTCGGTACTTGGCGCAACCTTGGTTCCAGCTGTCATCGGGCTGGGCGCCTGCGCTGGCATCTACCTCGCAATCGATCAGTTTGAACAGAACCAACTCAGCGACGAGTTCACCTTGCTTGCTCAGCGCGATGTCGCGGCAATCGCAGATCGATTCGACGATGTCATTGCAAGATTGAAGGCCACTGGCCAGTTCTTCGCTGTCACTGAATCGGTTGAGGGGAATGAGTTTGTCGCGTTTGTTTCTGGGCTTCAACCAATCGATGGACTGCGAGCCTTTGAGTGGGTTCCCGTGATCAGGCGTGCTGACCGAGCGATCTTTGAATCGGCAGCCCGATCCGACGGATTTTCAGAATTCACCATTACAGAAAAAAGTGCAGAGGGCATAGTCCGCGCTGGGGACCGAGAGTCATTCTGCCCCGTGCGTTACCTCTGGCCGATCGAGGGCAACGAGCGTGCGATTGGACTCGATCTTGCAGCCGAATCAGAGCGGCGAGCGACTCTTGAAAAGGCACGCGACTCGGGAGGTTGCAATGTCAGCCCGCCTCTCACGCTCGTGCAGCAAGCGAGTGGCAGTCGGGGACTCTTGGTCATGCTGCCGCATTACGTCCGCGGAGCGTCGACAGCGACAATAGAAGCGCGTCGTCAGAATCTCGCGGGTTTTGTTGTTGCGGTCGTCGATGTTCCGGCGGTTGTCGAGGGGGTGCTCACCGAGACACACGGGTCGCCTCAAGGGCTCAATGTCGATATTCGCCATTTGGGAGTTCCATCAGCGGCGCTGGGCACCAGCGCTCATTCGAGTGGCGCCGTCGATGCAGCGCTCCTGTACAGGCATTCGTCCCGAGCTACTCATTCAGCTGCGACCTTGAGCCGGCTCGATGAAAACACGGTGATCCGCAGCCCACTTGAGCGGCCTGGGCAAGACCTTGAGGGTGACGACTTTGGAGACACGATCGAGGTGGTCGTGACTCCAGCCCCGTCATTCGCAACAATCCATGCGAGCGGAGTCATGGGGGTATCGCTTTGCGGCCTTGCCGCCATCTATGTGCTGTTTGTCTATGTCGCCGTGCTTTCGAGGCGCCAGCGATTCGCACGCGACCGTGAGGCTGCGGCGCAACTCGCGTTCGAGAGCCAGCGGGTTGTCGTGGCGGACGCTGCGAACCAAGCAAAGTCGTCGTTTCTCGCCGCCATGAGTCACGAGATTCGCACTCCAATGAATGGGGTGATTGGCTTACTCGATGTGCTGATGCAGACCAGCCTCAAGCCGAATCAGATGGACATGGCGAAGACGATTCGCTCGTCGGCGCACTCGCTGCTTTCCATCATCAATGAGATCCTTGACTTCTCGAAGATTGAAGCGGGAAAGTTCGAACTGAACCTCGAACCAATGTCGATCGAGGCAGTCGTTGAACGCTCTGCGATCATGCTCGACAGTGTGGCGATCAAGAAGCAGATCGACTTCACGCTCTTCGTCGATCCGCGCATCCCAGCACGGGTCGATGGCGATGCGCTGCGGCTGCAGCAAGTGATTGTCAACCTCCTCTCGAACGCATTCAAGTTCTCAAGCGGACTGGGACGTCAAGCCCACGTATCACTTCGTGCGGTCCTCGTTGAGAGCGAGCCGACCCGCGACTGGATCGAGATTGCTGTGAAAGACGATGGGATCGGCATCGATCCGAGCGCACAGGCGACCCTGTTTCACGCGTTTTCACAGGTGGGCGAGCCTCGGGCGCGCCGAGCGGGCGGAACTGGGCTGGGTCTGGCAATCAGTCGGCAAATCGTTGAGCTCATGGGGGGCGAACTGCGGCTGGAGAGCGCGCCAGATCGAGGCTCGACTTTCACCGTCAGATTGCCCTTGGAACGAGTCGCTCAACCTGCTCCGGATGCCCCCCTCGTTGCAGGTATTCGCTGCGTTGTGATGGGTTTGAACTCGCAGCTCGTGCGCGACCTCGCGGCGTACCTGCGACACGATGGAGCCGAGGTCACCGAGTCAGCGAATGTCAGCGCCACCGCGGGGTGTGACCTGTGCTGCTGGATCATTGACTTTGCTGAGTCACTCTCACTCGAGGAAGCTCGTGACCGCATCCGAGCGCAGGCGCAGCACTCAGGCGCCCCAAACAAGAGGTTTCTCGTCATCATGCGAGGCGTTCGTAGGCGCCCGCGATACATGTCCGACGAGATGATGCAGGTGGATGGAAACATCTTGACTCGGCAGGGGGTGTTGAAGGCGCTCGCAACGCTCGCTGGCCGAATCGAAGAGGAAGCGGAAGTCGCCGACTCGACTGAGGGAAAAGCGATCTCAAAGCCTGTGATACGCGCTGATGTCATCGCGCAGAGGCGGCTTGTCCTTGTGGCAGAAGACAACGAGACCAATCAGGATGTCATTCGACGCCAAATGGCAGTACTCGGGTACACAATCGATCTCGTCGAGAATGGCCAAGAAGCGCTTGAGCACTGGCAAACTGGTAGCTACGCGCTCGTGATCACCGACTTGCAGATGCCCAAGCTCGATGGGTACGGACTCGCCCAGGCGATTCGCGCGAAGGAGTCCGAATTGGGAATGAACCGCACGCCAATTCTGGCTCTCACTGCCAATGCACTGAAGGGCGAAGCGGATCGCTGCAAGTCTGTTGGTATGGATGATTACATTTCAAAACCAGTGTTGCTTGTTGACTTGAAGGCGATTCTCGAAAAGTGGATGCCGATTGCGACTCCTTCGATCTGAGGCAACAAGTTCACATCGAATAGACTGCGAGCATGACACTCCAGAGGCGATCTCTCACCTGGCCAGTGGCGATCGCCGCGGTCGGACTTGTCTCTTCTGCGATCGGATACTGGATTATTGATGCCAGTGCGCGCAGACAGCTTGCAACCGAATTCACCGCACTAGCCCAACGCGACGCCGATCAGATCGCAAATAAGTTCGAAGGGGTGGCGGGGAGATTGAGGGCGCTTGAGCAGTTGTACGCCTCAAGCAAAGAAGTGGACTCGGATGAGTTCACGGTCTTTACGAGTGGCCTCGATCCCCTCGATGGTCTCGAAGCGTACGAGTGGATTCCTCGTGTTCCTCACAGCGAGCGAGGTGCGTTCGAAGTTGCAGCGACCGAAGCAGGAGTAAGTGGGTTCGCGATCCGGGAAAAGGTTGATGGGGTGCTCGTATCAGCGTCAGCCCGTGCTGAGTATTTTCCAGTGCGCTTTGTCTGGCCGATGAAGGGCAATGCTGCTGCGGTTGGGTTTGATCTCGCGTCGAATCAAGCGCGACGCGAGGTGCTCGAGAGGGCACGAGACACCGGACTCATTTGCCTCAGTGATCCCATCACGCTCGTTCAGGAAACTGGGACGGCTGTGGGGCAACTCGCACTGCTTGCGCACTATCGAAACGGCGCTCCACACAACACGCTCGAGGAGCGGCGCGAGAATCTTCAGGGGTACAGCCTCGTCGTGCTCAGGCCTGGCACACTCCTTGAGTCAGCGCTTTCGCGGAGCAATGGCGCTCCCGTTGGACTTCATCTGTCTTTGGTGATTCGGCGCCCGAACTCAGACCCTTTGATGGTGTACGA
>SYHM01000043.1 GCA_005799205.1 Planctomycetia bacterium
ATCTGAAGAGCGCCTCGGATCGCCCAGACACTTGCGCAGTGCTTCACACGCTTCGTCCGTCCTTCCAATCCCGCGCAGGCAGATGCCTCGCAGCCAATGGCCCTCAACCCCAGCCCCCGCGACGAGGGCGCGATCAACCGTCGCGAGTGCGAGCGTGCGTGCGCCAATCGCATTCTGAGCATGCGCTGCAAGCATGAGCACGTCCACATGCGCCTGCGGTCGCTTAAGCCATGGATCGAGCAGCCGGTAAGCCTCGTGTGGCTGACGATGCTGCATCGCCTTGTTCGCTGCAGCGAGCGCGAGAGCCTCTGCGTTGAGGCGAGGTTCGCCGCGTGAAGTCCCTCGACGGTCTTTCATGATTGGGACTCTATCGGCAGCAGCGCTTGTGCGTTCATTCGACCGTGCCCGGATTCGTCGGCGCGATCGACCGCGATGAGTGCTCGGCGACCTGAGGCAGGTCAATCGCGCCGCTTCCCACTCCGATTCCGAGCGTGTGGAGATAGAGGTCGAAGGTTTGATGCAGCTTGAATCTGCGCGGCTCGACTCCGGCAAGCAAGAAGACAGTCATCAAGCGCATCACGCCAGTGGCGACAAAGACCATGGCGAACCCCTGCCGACCCACATCCATGCAGCCGAGAATTGTTGCGCCGATGAGCGATCCCCCAACGACTGCGCTGCTTTGCACAATGTTGTAGATGGTCATGACGCTCGTGCGCCGCTCGCTTGGAATCACGTCAAAGACGAGCAGAAACGTTGCGGTCTCCCAACATGCCCACGCCATTCCGACCCAGAATTGCAGTACGAGTACCCACCAGAAACTATTGGAGACCAGAAAGAGTGTTGTCGTTGGAATGATGCCGATCGCGCCAAGCCACAGTGGCACACCAGGCCCATAGCGCTTGGCGAGCCGGCCAACGCCTGGAAGCGTAATGACCTTTGCGGCAAAGGTCACCGCGAATGCGCACATCAACTGGGTGTAACTGAACGAGAGTTCGTTGAGAAACCACGGCGTGATAAACGCCGCCGAGACATTTGACGCGAGAACCACAGCAAGCATGTAGATCAACAGCGCGCGAACCGATCTGTCAGAGAGCAAGTCTCGACGCAGCACCCGAAGCGATGGCGGTTCGGTGGTGACCGCGAGTTCTGGCTTTGGCTCACTGTGGCGCGAAAGCACCCACGCTGAGGTCGCGCGAGCGAGAGCGGCCGCCAAGAACACCATTGAGAAGGCAAGCAGCACCAAACCGGTCTGGCGACCCCACTCGAGGACAATTCCGCTCAAGAGCCCAACCGCAAGGAACGCTTGCACGGTGCGATTGCGGCTTGTCCAAAAGTGGGTTGAAATCAGCCGTGGAATCAACGTTGGAACCCATGTTTGCCACGGCGGCGCAGTACAAAATCCGGCGGCCCAGTAGAGGCTCACAAGCAGATAGACCAGTGGCATCGACGCGACGCCGCGCCACGCGCAGATCGAAAGTGCAAGAAGCGCGGCAGCCTGGAGTCCGGCGAAAAACGATACCCAGGCGCGCAGACTCTTCACCAAGCGAACCCCCCAAGGGGTCATGCCGTGAATAAGCGCCCCCGCCAGAACAGGCACGGTGGCGATGAGTCCAGCTTCGACCTGTGACAGGCCAGCAGCAAGCGCGAACGCGACGAAGTACGCCTCCGCGAGACCGATCGTCAGTGCGGCAGCGGCACCGTCGGTTTGCAGCAAGCGCATGTCACTGCGAAGGCGCTGCACACGAGAATGTGGAAGTGCGCTCACGAGCACTCGAGAGTATCGCCTGAAGCGATCCACTTGTCCCGCATTGCCGCTCGCTCGGTGGGCGACCAGAAATGTTGGGAGTACTGGCTATCGACCATCGAGTTGATGTATGTGCGATGCAGCGCGAGTTCGCGCTTGAGGGCATTGGTCCAGCCGCCTCGACCATGCTCGTTGGCCGTGTTGACTCGACCAATACGCACCGACGACAGTCCAAGGAATTCTGCGATGACCTGTGCCTTCGCCTCGTCTGGCAGCTCACTTCGAAGCACGAGCAATTCGTTCGGCCCCTGGCGATAGGTCGACCACCCCTGCTGCCAAGAAAATGGCGAGGCATAGACATCGATTCCGAGAATTCGCTTCGGTTCGAGGTCGAACCACTCGAGTGTGAGGTGGTGCGGATACCGCTCGAGAAACAGTTGGGCCAATCGGGCAGCGGGCATTTCATCGGCCTTCTCGAACGCGCGGGGGTCTTGAGCGAACGATGGCAGGTTGTAGTGAAAGCCAGAAACATTGGTAGCGATCGGATCTCGCACGAGCGCGATGAAGCGGCAGGGCCTCGATTGATCGATAATCTCAAAGCGAACCATGCGGTTACTGTGAGTCAAGTCAAAGAGTTGTGCGCGAACGCCCGGGGTGTAGATCGGATCGCTTCGCCTTCCCCTCCACGCCGCCGGATGAAGTGCGTGTGCCTTGAGTGCAAGAATGTCTCCGCGCTGCTGCAACGCCCTGTACACCGCCATCGATCCAGACTTCGTCATGCTGTAGACAACGACTGGACTCACTCCCACTCGGTAGGTCGCCTTCATTCGGCGCCGATCTCGAATCGTATGCCGCCACCATGTGAGCTCTTTCTCACACTCCTTGAACTTCGCGCCAAGACTCGCCATGAGGTGCATCACGGAACTGTAACAACGCGCCTTGCATTCAGTACTGACAACTCTTTCGAAGTATCGTGGCGCGCAAGGAGCACACACAATGGCACACAATAGACATAGGGCGAATACACACTTGCTCGTCTTGACCGCGGCGACGATCGCCGCCCTCGCGACTGCAGCGCTCGGATCGAGTACCGCAGAGCACGCGGACTCTTCACCACTGCCACTCACTTCGATCACGCTCTTTCGTTCGGGGGTTGGGTATTTCGAACGCAACGGCACGATCGCTCCTGGCGATGAAGTGCAATTGCGGTTCGCGAATGACCAGATCAATGACATGCTGAAGTCGATGGTGATTCTCGATGAGCAGCAAGCACTGCAATCGGTGACCTACGACTCGAAGGAACCACTCACCCGCCAACTGGCAAGCTTTGGAGTCGACCTCGCGGACAACCCAAGCCTCGCGGTCATTTTGGGACGCCTGCGCGGGACGAACGTGAAGATCGTGACGGCAGATGGGCCGCTTTCTGGCGTCATTCTTGGAGGAGAGAGTCGCGAGCAAGCACAGGGCAACGCCCAGAAGACGATCACCGTTCCGTTTCTTAATGTGCTCACCTCAACGGGAATTCGCTCGGTCAATCTGGCGACGCTCGTCTCTGTGCAACTCGAGAGCGAGACACTCAATGGTGAACTCAACAAGGCACTCGCGGCGCTCGCATCACACACCGCAGATCGCTTTAAGACGGTTGACCTCGCCTTCGGCGGCAAGGGGCCACGCGCAGTCAAGGTCGCGTATGTCAACGAGATGCCAATCTGGAAAACGAGTTACCGTTTGGTTCTGCCCGATGGCGCCACGGCAAGCGAGAAGCCATTGATTCAAGGGTGGGCAATCGTCGAGAACACGACCGATGATGATTGGACTGGGGTGCAACTCGCGCTTGTCGCGAGCCAGCCGGTCAGCTTTCAAATGGACCTCTCCGAACCACTGCACATCGATCGGATGACGGTCGATGTGCCGATGGTCGCCGGCGCTGCTCCTCGCATCTACCAGGATGGCGATGCATTCGCGGCCAACAAGAAGTTGCGCGCGATGGCGACGGCTGCCCCTGCAGCTCCATCGGCAGCTCCAATGCGCCGGAAGGCGGGCGCCAACGATGCTGCTGGAGAGTTCGGTGGCGCTGGTGGAGGTGGCGGAATGGCCGGACGAGCTGAGTCAGACGCTTTCAGCGGTGATCCCGAGTCGCTCGGCTTGCGCTTTCGGTCGCTGGGAGAAGCAATGGAAGGCTCAAGCGTCGCTGGGGGTGGAGAGGTTGGAGAGTCGTTTCAGTACAAGCTGAAGGACCCTATCTCGATCGCACGGCAACAGTCAGCGATGCTTCCCATACTCACCTCACCCATTGAGGGAAGACGCGTGAGTATCTTCAATCGAGCAGATGGGATCAGCCATCCGATGCGCGGTGTCGAGATCAAGAACTCGTCGGGCTTACAGTTGATCCCTGGGCCGATCGCAGTCTTTGATGGCTCGTCATACGCGGGAGATGCCGAGATTGGATACCTCACGCTCAACGACACGCGACTGCTCGCGTACGCGGTGGACCTCGCGGTGTCTGCTGCGGTGACTGACGAGAGCAGCAATACGGTTCGGTCGATTGCGATCGTTGATGGACTTGTTGAGCAGACTCACAAGCAAGTCAACACGCTTTCATTTGCGTTCGTTAACAAAGACGAGACACGAGAACGAACGCTCTTGGTGGAAGTTGCGAAGCAACAGGAGTGGCAGCTCGCCGCGCCAGCGAAGCCTGCGCAAGAGACTTCGAGCCTCTATCGGTTCGAAGTCACCCTGCCTGAAGGCGAAAGTGGGACTCTGGTCGTCACGCAAGAACGGACTGCCCTGCAGCACCTCGCGGTTGTTGGCTATGACATGCCGACGCTGCTGCACTACGCCAGCAACGGGGTTGCATCGGCAGAGGTGGTTGCTGCGATCAAGCGCGCAGGCGAACTGCAGGGAGTGATCAATGCGACAACGGCTCAGATCGCACGCCTCGAGCAAGAACGACAGGCGATCGACGGCGACCAGAATCGCATCCGGCAAAACATGAGTTCGATCAGCCACGATACGGACGTCTACCGACGATATCTCGCCAAATTCGACGAGCAAGAAAGTCGGCTCGAAGCGATCCGAACTGAAGATGCGCACTTGCGCACTCTTCTCACCACGCAGCAGGAAGCACTCGGTGCGTACATCCGAGGGCTTCGGGTCTCGTAGCCGAAGCCGCATCCACCGCAACATCCCGGGGTGGAATCGAACCACCGACCTGCAGATTAGAAATCTGCTGCTCTATCCAACTGAGCTACCGGGATACTTCTCGCGCGAGTGTAATTGCTCTACATCTTTATCGCGCCGACTCCTGCGTCGAGATAGGATGACATGGAAGGGCGACGGCGCGTCGCTCGTAGGTTTCCATGTATCGCGGTTCACCACTTCGCACCAGTGTGCGAGAGGAGGCAGTCGTGGGCGTGAAGTACCGATTCAAGAGTGGCGAGTTCATCTCTGGATGGTTGCTCGCCGATGGATTGCGCGAAGAAGTCGTCAAGAAGCGGCTCACCGCAGAGTCGACCGTGCAACAAGCTGGGCGCGATGACTGGATCAGCGCTACCGCGATCCCAGGACTGCTTGTGGCGGCAGCCGCCCCACCGGTCACACCAAGCGTTCCGCGAGAACACGAAGGCACGCGGGTCGATCCACGCCACGGTACGAGGCCAGGAGAGTCGATTCACCATCTGCTCTATCGCGTCCTCCACATGACAATTCACGTTGTCTCCCACGATGACGCGCACGACGGAGAGGCGGCGCTCGCCGGGTTGCTTGTCGGCGTCACCGCAGAAGGGGTGATGGTTGAGTTCGCTCAGTTCGGTGCGATTGTGTACATACCACTCTCGCGGGTTCGGAGCGCCTGCATCACTGCAAAGTTTCCAACGGTCGGACCCCCGCGCCGCGGAGAAGTTGTGCAGATCGATGTCGATGCGATTCCCGACTTGCATGCGTGGGCAACGCGCGCGACCCCGGAGGTCGCTCGCGCAGAGTCGTAGCAGCTCGTGGTCGGTGGCGATGAAGTCGCTACAGTGCGCTCATGGAACAAGCGGCTCGTCGCGGAACGTATCGCACCCTGCAACAGGTTGTGCTCTTCGCTTCGGTGGCTGGTTGCGCCACCCCCTCGGCGCTGCCACCAGGGATTGTTCTGCCCTCGAGGCTGCAGGACGAGATTCCCGCCGCGCACGCGGCGATTCTGAAGTACGCCGCTGATCATGACGACGCGCTTCCTGAGACCCCCGCGGGCGAGCGGATTATCTCGAGTGCGATTGCTCAGCGCACAAGTTCGAGCGATGAACTTGACGCGGCGGGGACGCCGACGACACTCGTTGAGTCGATCGACGGCATCGCGTACCTCTGCACGGTTGAACAGGAGACATTCGTCATGATTCTGTGCGGACGCCGCACGCAGATGACTCAGGGATCGGCGACGCCGATTTGTGCTTGGTTTTCGTATCGAGGGTGTTACTCGCACGATGGAGAGGTCATGCCGCGCCACACGACCTATCTCGAAAACACAGAACTCTTTCTTGATGCGATTCGATCGACCGCACACCCGACTGGATGGAACTCTTCCGCGTGGGCGATCAAGCGCTGTTACGACGCGGTCGCCGCAGCGCATGGAACCGCGAGTGCCGATGGGATGGTGGCCCACTTTGTGGAGGCCGCAGTTGACACTGGCCGTGCTCGAGTCCCCGCAGGCATGACTCCGCGGCAGGCTGCGTTTGGTGGCACGCCGGATGAGGCGACAGCGACTCCTCCCGCATCGAACTGATTCCTTGCGTGGAGCGCGACTCGCCTCAATCCAACAGCAGCGCGATCCACATCGTGAAGAACATCAAGTGGACCATTCCCTGCATCAGGTTCGCCCGCCCGAGCGAGAGATGAAGCATCGAAACGATGATCGTGCCTGCGAGAAGGGCGATCTGCGGCGGTTCGAGCCCAAGTTCGACAGGCAGTCCGATCAGCAGCGATACAAAAAGCACCGCAGGAATCGTCAGGCCGATCGTGCTCAGCGCGCTGCCGTGAAGCAGGTTGATTGTCCGCTGAAGGTTTGAACCCCACGCGGCGCGTGTTGCCGCGATTCCCTCGGGAAGCATGATGAGAAATGCCACCGCGACTCCCTCAAGCGCCGTTGGCAGGTAATGGCTCGTCAGAAACTCGACGAGCAACTCACCGAGCGACTCGGCGAGCAGCACCACTGCCACGAGTGGAACAATCAGCCTCGTCACCGCTCGCGCCATAAACCAGCGCGCCGATTGAGGCGCGGCAGCGGACTTCGACTGCGATGACTTCATGGATGGATGGTCATCACCCGAGCGATCAATAAAGAACTCTCGATGCGATGAGGATTGAAGCGCGAGAAACGCCAGATAGATTCCAAGGGACGCACAGGCGACGAAGAGTTCCATCTGCTCGGACATGTAACCACCCGGGCGCGAGACGGTAAGTCGCGGCATGACGAGCCCGATGAGCGACAGCGCGGCAATCATCGCGAGAAATGCCGATGCAGACCTTGAGTTGAAGGTCTGCTCGCGCCTGCGCAAACCTCCCATCACGAGGGCGAATCCGATGAGGCCATTCAGGATCAGCATGATCACTGCAAACATCGTGTCACGCGCGACATGGTGGCCTGCATGGCCACCAACCATGATTCCGATGACGAGGGCAACTTCGATCGTCACGGCCGACAGCGTCAACACGAGAGTCCCATATGGTTCCTGCACGTGGTGCGCGATCACATCGGCCTGCGACGAGGCGCGGAAGGCGCATGCAAGAGTGACGCCAAGGATCGCTGGCAAGACATGCCACGAAACTCGTGCGACCTCGATAGGGCTCGTGGCGGTGCCCGTCGCCGCGTGAACGAGTCCAATCAACTCAGGACGCACCGTCACAATGATCGCGAATGCAAGTGCGCAGAGCGTGAAGATGTCGATTAGTGGAGCACGCCACCGAATCATGCGATTCGCCCGAGTCATGAGGATGACTCTATTCGATTCAAGAGAGCTCGATGGTGCTGGTGCGGTACCTTGGTTGGCATGCTGTTCGCACTTCTGACGACACTCGCTCTCTCGATCGCACAAGATGGCACGGGGGCGCGCGTTGCTCCGCCTGGGGGACCGGCTGACGAGCGCGAAACCAAGCGCAGCGCCGCTCGCCCCCCCCTGTCGTTTGATTCCCCCATGCCGATTCCCGATGTCGAACAGTGGATCAATGGCTCCGCGCCGAATTTTTCCGATCCGAACACACTCTTCGTGTTCGTGTTTTGGGCTTCGAACATTACCCCAGCGCGCGAGGCACTTCCCCGTCTTTCGCGACTGGCCGAGACCTATCGCGACAAGGGGGTGATCGTGGTCGCAATGACAAGCGAGCCCGCCGATGGAGTTCGCCCTCTGATCGAATCGCCTGCATACAAATCGGCCGTCACCATTCCCGTGGGGTGTGATCCAGATCGAAGCACATTCCAACAATTCATGACTGCCTCGTGGCAGACATCACTTCCAACGGTCTTTGTCGCCAAGGGGGGGAAGGTTCTGTGGATCGGAACTCCGCGCGAGGTCGAACCAGTGGTGATCTCGGTGCTCAATGGATCGTGGACTCCAACGGGAAGGAAAGACTCGCATGATCGCGACGCGGCGACTACGAAGCGTGCGGGAGCGTTCGAGCAGCGCCTGAACACACTCCTTGATCGACGCGATTTCGATGGCATGCTCTTGATCCTTGATGAGATGGAGCGAGACAGCGATCCGACGCTCGCTCGAGAGGGGGCGCTCTTGCGCGTCGGAGTGCTGCAGCAAGCAGGAAAATCAGATGCGGCACTTCGCGCTTGCGATGAGCTCTTAGAGAAGTCGCAGGATTGGTTCGTCGCAGCCGAAGTCGCCAAGATGCTTGCATCTCCGCTTTTCTTGAAGCCAGACATTTCGCGAGCGACGCTCGCCGCGCTCAAGGCAATCGCACTATCTAAACAAAAGGAAGCGCTGGCGTATGTCGCCCTCTCGCATGTTCAGGCACGCGGTGGCCAAGGCGACCTCGCGATGCGATCGCTTGATCGTGCACTGGCGCTCGCGCTCCCTGATCAGCGCGAAGCGATCCAAGAAGAGATCGAATGGCTGAAGGACCAAACCGCAGCCGATCCCAACCTCGCGCCTGCAAGCACGCCTCAGCCGGGCACCCCACCAGTGCCTTCTGCGCAGCCAACAACGACGCCGTGATTCAACTGCCGCGGATCTGGAACGCCGGCATGTACGCCTTGCGCGTGTACTCCGCAACCATTCGGTGCGAGTTGAAAACTGAAGGAATCGTCGCAGCACTATGCAGCGCACGCGCGATCCAACCGTGTGGGACTCCCTGCGCATCCTGCTGGTAGTACTGCGGCACGATCGAATCTTCGAGCAGCGCGTAGAGGCTGCACGAGTCTGCACGATCTCGTGCGACGGGATCGTCGGACTCGGGAGCCGATGCGATGCTCCATCCGTTGATGCCATCCATTGCTTCGGGCCACCACCCATCAAGGATCGAGCAATTGAGGCCGCCGTGCAGCGGAGGCTTCATTCCGCTCGTGCCGCTCGCTTCGTAGGGGCGAATTGGAGTGTTCAGCCACAGATCGCAGCCGGAGGTCAACATCCTTCCGACGTGCATGTCGTACTCCTCGATGAACGCCACTCGACCAGCGAATCGCCGATCTCGGCTCATTTGAAAAATCTGCTGCGCGAATTGCTGCCCGCCTTCATCGCGAGGATGCGCCTTTCCGGCAAAGATCAATTGCACTGGACGATCGCTTCGCGCAAGCAGCGCGGCAAGACGATCGGCGTCGTGAAAGATCAGCGGTGCACGCTTGTACGTCGCAAACCGCCGAGCGAATCCAATCGTGAGCACATCATCGCGAAGCAGTGAGTAGGTCGCTGCAACCGCCGATTGCCCTTCACCTCGGCGCTTGGCCTGCATCGCGAGGCGATCACGGACGAAGTGCACGAGCCGACTTCGAAGCCGCGCGCGCAGTTGCCAGAACTCGGTTGGGTTACATGATTCAGCGTGGCGCCACCCCGTGCCTTTGGGAGCTTGCTTCGAGAGACGAAGTCCGCACGCGCCACGCCAAAATCTCTCGGCGTCAGGGTCAATCCACGTCTTGATATGCACTCCATTGGTGATTGAGCCAATTGGCACCTTGTTCGCCGCGACGCCGTAGAACTGCTTCCACATTTCACGGCTTACCTCACCGTGCAGTTTCGACACTCCATTGACTCGCTGTGCGAGGCGAAGCGCGAGCACCGTCATGCAGAATGATTCGGTTGAATCACCAGGCTTGATTCGACCGAGGTCTGCGAACTCGACGCTCGACAGTCCTGCGCGCTGCGCAAGTGGAGCGAGTTCTTCAGCGATGAGCGCCTGGTCGTACCTGTCATGACCCGCTGGAACGGGCGTGTGCGTGGTGAAGACGGTCGCGCGGCGCGCTGCATCGATCGCCTCTTGCATCGGACGTCCTACGGCGTGCAGCTCGAGTGCGCGCTGAAGTGCAGCGAACGCGGCGTGGCCCTCGTTGAGATGCAACACCGTGACTTTCTCTCCGAGCGCCTTCAGCGCCAACATGCCACCGACCCCCAAGAGAATCTGCTGGCGAAGGCGCAGGTGCGGCTCACCCTTGTAAAGACCTTCGGTGAGTTTGCGATCCTCTGGAGCATTGGCTTTGAGGTCGGTGTCCAGCAGATAAAGCGGAACGCGTCCAACCCACAGACGCATCACGCGAGCTGTGACGATTCGCTGGCCGATCGGACAGCCGATCGTGACGCGCGTGTCTTCGATCCCCCACCTCGCAAAGTCATAGTCGGGGTAGAGCACGACCGTTGACCCATCGCGAGCGAGTTGCTGGATGTAGTAGCCATGGCGGTATGCCAGCCCTACGGCGACGAGGGGGATGCCCAGATCGGAGGCGCTCTTGAGGTGATCGCCTGCGAGAATGCCAAGCCCTCCCGCGTACTGCTGGATCGACTCGTGCAACCCATACTCACTGCAGAAGTAGCCAATCCGAAGTCCGCGCATCGTGGCCAAGGCCCCGCGCTGAAACCACGCGCGCTCGCCGAGATACGCCGCGCGCGCGGCGAGTCCGTCATAGACCCGTTTCACGAAGATTGGATCGCACGCGAGCGCTGCAATGCGGGCTGGCGATGTGCGCTCGAGCGTCCCAAGCGGCGAGTGGTTTGTCGCTCGCCACTCGTTCGGCTCGAGCGTTTGAAAGACCGACCATCCTTCCTCATTCCATGACCACCAGAGGTTTGACGCCAAGTCGCGCAGGTGGCTGATGAGCTCATCAACCCCAATCGATTGGATGCGTTGGGCGCGTGGCATGAGCCACGCATTTCTACCAAATCGATGGGGTCAGCGCGAAGGAATGCGCCCAGTGATCAGTGCCAGAGCGCGAAGTTTCTGGGCACATTTCGATCCCTGTGCCTGCCAATTGCTCGCGAGCCGCCAACGCCATTGACCGCGCGGATTCCCAGGCCGGTTCATGCGAGCCTCTCGACCCAATCCCAGGACATCCTGCATAGGAATGATCGCAAGTTGCGCCGGAGAGCCATACGCCATGCGTGCGATCGCTTCGTGAGGCGATCGCATGGCGTCCCCACCACAGTAGGACCGAAATCGCTGGCGCGATGAGGCCCCGAGCGCTTTGCACCATCCACGAGTCGTGTCATTGTCGTGAGTTGCTGGGTAGACCACGCTCTGCACTTCGTGTCGGTGAGGCAACTCGCCAGAATCATCGCAGCCGAACGCGTGTTGCAACACTTTCATTCCTGGAAGGTTGAAGGTCGTGCGAAGGCGGACGACCTCAGGGGTTACAGCACCGAGATCCTCGGCGATCAAAGCGAGCGGTCCGATCGAGCGCGTCGTCGCAGCGAGCACCTCAGATCCTGGCTGTCGTACCCATGTTCCAGTTCGTGCGGTGCGCGCCCCCGCTGGGATCTCGTACGCGTGGTGAAATCCAACGAAGTGATCAATACGGACTGCGTCAAATCGTCGAAGCGTCGCAGCAATGCGCTCTGTCCACCAGCGAAACCCATCGGCACGGTGCGCGCGCCAGCGATAGTGCGGGTGCCCCCACAATTGCCCATCGCGTGAGAAACAATCCGGCGGAACTCCCGTCAGCACCTCAGGGTTTCCCGTGCGACTCAGTCGAAAGAGTTCGGGATGCTCTGCGACATCAGCGCTCTCGAGGGTCACGAACAGCGGAAGATCTCCGAGTAGCTGGACCCCGTGACGAGAAGCCACATGACGCAAGCGGCGCCACTGTTTATCAAACATGAACTGAAGAAATGCGTGGTACCCGAGCGAGTCTTTGTGAAATGCGCGCCATCCGGCGAGCCAGAATCGCTCGCGCACTTCGAACGCTGCGTACGAAGCGCTCTCGAATCCGCGGCTCGCCCGAAATGACTCGAAGGCGCGAAGGAACGCCGGTTCTTTGCAACGACGCGCCGCCTCGAAGTCTGCCCGTGATCGCGTGCTGGCGCGGCGAACGGTTGTGCTCGTGTACCGCCGAGCTGCTTCCGCAGACTCTCGCACATCACGCGCAGCAAGCAGACCATCATCTCGTAACCCCTCAAGCGCGATGAAGAGCGGCTCACCCGCGAAACTCGACGTGCTTGCATAGGGAGAATTCCCTGGACCAAGTGGGCCGACCGGCAGCATTTGCCACCACGAGAGCCCCGCGCTCGAGCACCACTCAACAAACTCCACTGCACCATCTCCCATGTCACCGACAGCGCACGGACCAGTCAGGCTCGAGAGGTGACAGAGCACCCCAGCGGCACGACGAGACATCACTGGATTGCTGCCCCCGTTCATTCGTCGAGCACCCAGACGCGACCACTGAGCGCTGGGACTGAAATGCGCGGGAAGGCGTCATCGGCGACTGCTGCGCCTTCGCCACCAAAGACGGTGCGCCAGCGTCCAGCGCGAGATCCAACGGCTGACTTTGAGAGATCGATGTTTGCTTCGCGCTCGGAAGCATTGAGCGCAACCACGATCTGCTCACCCCCGCCAGAACGTTCAAAGACCCAGACATCTTGCGCATCGTCGCAATGCAGTGTCTCAAACGCCCCCTCACGAAGTGCTGGGTGCGCGTTCCGCAGCGCGATCACTCGCTTGTACCAAGCATGGTGCGAGTCATCGACTGTGTTCTCGAGTGGATGCTCGTATGGCTCAAGGTCCTTCCAGAGCATCGGCTTTCGATTGGTCGGATCGTCCGCCCCCCACATTCCCACTTCGTCACCGTAATACACCATCGGAGCGCCCACATACACCATCTGTGCCAACGCGACGAGGCGCGCGCGCTGGTACTCGGCTGCTGAGGGCTTCCCGCCCTGATACGAACTGTTCTCTTGTTCACGATTTCCCTTGTCATATTCCCAGTCAGGGTGCCGCATCTTCGACACAAGTCGATCTGTGTCGTGGCTGTCGACGAGGTTCTGTAGCACATAGGTCGCTTGCGCGGGGTAGGCGTGTCGCAACTCGGCGAGTCGGCGATCCATTTCGCTTGGGGTGATTTTGTGCTGCTTGTCACGAACCCAATGAAGCATCGTTTCGGCAAACGGGTAGTTCATGACGGCATCGAACGAACGACCGTCGAGCCATGCATCGGCACGCTTCCAGATTTCGCCAACGATGTATGCGTCGGGATTGATCGACTTCACAAGCGCTCGCCACTCGTACCAAAACGGCATGGCGATCTCGTTGGGAACATCAAGGCGCCATCCATCAATGCCATCGGATGGATCGCCGTCACCGTTGGGATCCATCCATCGGCGGGTGATGTTGAAGATATGTTGTTTCACTTCGTCACAATGAAACCCATGGTCGTTCTTGCGAAACACTGGAAGCTCAGCGAATCCAGCCCATCCGTCGTACTCGAACGGGTCCCACGACCGCACGCTGAACCAATCACGAAAGACGCTTGACTGACCGCGCGACCTCAGGTCACGGAATGCGGGATGCCCCGTGCCGACATGGTTGAACACGCCATCGAGAATCACGCGGATTCCCTGCCCTTTCGCCTCTCGAATCACCTCAAGAAAGAGACGGTCTGTTGGAGTCCATGTCCACGTTGCTGGGTCACGAACATCCTCGACCGCCTCGGCCTGTGCGTAGTCACCGCGCGTTCCAAAGCACTCATCCACATGAATGAAGCTCGTCGCGTTGTACTTGTGGTGTGTCGTCGCTTGAAAGATTGGATTCAGGTAGATCGCATTGATGCCGAGGTCCTTCAGGTAGGCAAGGCGCTCCTTCAATCCCGCGAGATCGCCGCCGTAGTGGCGCGAAAAGACATACCAGTTGAAGAAACTCTGCCCGCTTTCGAGTTCCCATGCGCTTGGGGTGTACCACTCGCTCGTCCACGGACGGCAGGGTTGTGGATTGTTCGAAGGGTCACCATCGCGAAAACGCTCGAGCATGACCTGATACCAAATCGCGTTCTTGGGCCACGCTGGAGTCGTAAAGAGTGCGTCGGAAGGGTTCTCGAGGGAGTAAATGCGCGCGTCGCTCAATCGTGTGGTTCCATCGCGAAAGAGAAAGGTATAGGCAACGGCGGTTGTTGGCGCAGGCACCGCGAGTTCCCACCACGAGAACAACTCGTCGCTCCCAGAGTCGCGCATCGCAACGCGTGCCCGGCCGCGCGCTGCAAACTCGACCGATTCAAGATCTCCTCGCAGGGTCCGCACGCGCACGAGCAATCGTCCGTCTGGCAATTTCTGAAGGCACGCCGCCTTCGACGGATCGTGCAGCACTCCCCCACCTTCGATTCGTCCATCTCCAACTCGAACCCGAATGCCGTCGAGGTTCGCGTCTGCTCCAAGCCGAAGCACGCTGTTGCTACCACCGTTGCCATCATCGACACGGCGTTGATTGCGCGGATCGTCTTTCCACACCGCACCGTCAAGAACGAACTTGTAAAGCCGTTCTCCAGCGGCAAGTTGCATCGATGCGCGCCACACTCCATCATCACCGCGGCTCATCGGGGTCGCGCTCGTGCTCCAACCATTGAAATCACCGGCCAGGTTGACCCTTGTCACTGCGGACGCTGGCTGATACGAGAACAGGCAGTCGAACGCGCCCGAAGGAAGAG
>SYHM01000226.1 GCA_005799205.1 Planctomycetia bacterium
CCGCCGATCGGATTCGAGTGACACGATCCGCAGTTGCTCTTGTTCATGATCGGCCCGAGCCCATCCTCAATGGGGATCGGCATACTGAAAAAGACCTTGCCAGTTTGAAACCGAGTGAGTTGCGTTTCGGTCAGTCCGTGCAGGGGATCACCCATGCGCGCCTGCAAGGCAGGATCGGTGGCACTTGCCCCTGTACACAGTGCGAGACCGATCACAAGGGTGTGCGCCATCGAGAAGGCGATACCGGGGTGGACGGTGAACGCAGAGTGGCGAAGGCTGTTCATAGAGTGGCTCGTCGAGGGGCTGAAAAGGGGGGGTGAGAACGATGGGGCGGTCTAGGATCAATCTAATGCGAAAAACGGCACTTTCCAATCCGATTCGCGCATTACCATCATTCTGATGCACTTGATCGAGTGGATTCACGGATGGCAACCGTTGGCGCTTTGCGCCACCGTTCTTGGAGGGCTCTGGGGGTGTGCCGAGAGTGCTGTTGTGGCAAAAAAACCTCAGCCGGTCGATCAGGGGGTGATCGCTACCGAGCAACCTCAAATGCAGGTGCTCGCAGAGCCAGTTCTTCATCCAAATCTATCAATTGCGGCGAAATTGCTTCGGTCGGGCCAGTTCATTGATGCCGAGATCGTGCTGAGAGCGATCCTGCTCGAGCAGCCAGAGTGCGCACGTGCAGAATTCTTGCTCGGGGTCGCGGTGATGAAGCAGAAAAAGTATGCCCTCGCGCGCCCGCTTCTTGAGTCAAGTCTCGCGCGCAGTCAAGGCTTCGCCGAGCGGTCTCAGGTCGATCACTTTCTTGGATGGTCCTGCTACTACATCGGAGACCTTGACTCGTCGAAGCGGCACTTTCAGGCTCACGTGGGCTCAAACCCGACCGCCGATGACTCGTATTTCGCACTTGGTGTGATTGCCATCGATGAGGATCGCGCGGGGGATGCCGAACTGGCGCTGCAGCGAGCGATCGAACTGATCGGTCCCCATCCCGCACGCAGCCGAGACCGCGCGAAAGCCCTCGCGCGACTTGGCGATGTTGCTGTGCGTCGCGAGATGCTTGACGAGGCGCTTGGGTTGTACGAAGAGGCAGCGCAACTCTGGCCCGATCACTACGAGGTGTGGGGCAAACTTGCGAGGGTCTACGATGCGCAGGGTCGCGCGAGCGAGGCACAGGCAGCGCGCCTCAATCAACAAGCGGCCATGGAACGCGCGGGTCGGGTCGCTCCTGTGCCGAGCACTGAAGAGAGCGGGAACGCGCAAGGCACTCCTTGATGGCTTTTGTCACAGCTTCTGCGGTGTGTTTCGGGGTCACGTCTCTTGGCGCAATTGGCAGCGAAATCGTGATGCGTGACGTGACCGCCACGTCTGGCATCGACTTCGTGACGACCTCTGGGCGCGATCCGAGTACGCAGATTCTCGAAGTGAAGGGGGGTGGGATCGCGCTCCTCGACGCGGATGGCGATGGCGACCTTGATCTGTTCTTTCCAAATGGAGCATCGCTCGATGCCCCCATGCGGGGGCCTGGCGCGCGGCTCTATGAGAACCTCGGTGGGCTCCACTTTCGAGACATCACCTCTACGAGCGGTATCGACCATCACGCATGGAGTTTCGGTTGTGCCGTCGGTGACTACGACGCCGATGGGCGCGACGACATCTACATCGCCTGCGCGGGTGCCGACCGACTCTTTCGAAATCTCGGTGGGGGACGGTTCGTTGATGTCACATCAGCGGCGGGGCTTGGCAACGAAGCGTTGTGGGGCACTTCAGCCGCCTTCGCCGACCTCGACGGTGACCACGATCTCGATCTCTACGTGGCCAACTACCTCGCGTGTGACCCCGCGAAACCGATTCCGCCAGCGCACTTTCGCGGGCTCGAGGTGATCAACGGACCGCGCGGCCTCGAGGCGCACCCCGATCTGCTGTACGAAAACCTCGGCAACGGCACGTTCGCCAACCGCAGCGAATCGTCAGGAATCCGCACCCCTGCTGCGAGTTTTGGGCTCAATGTTGCGATCCTCGATCTCAGTGGGGATGGGCGCCCGGACATCTTCGTTGGCAATGACTCGCGCAGCAACTTTCTTTTCGAGAACCAAGGTGGTATGCAGTTCAAAGAGGTCGGCGCGCAGCGAGGAGTCGCCACCAACCTCGAAGGTGCCGAGCAGGCGACGATGGGAATTGCCGTAGGCGATGTCAACGGTGATGGGCGTGCTGACCTCTTCACGACCAACTTCAGCGACGACACGAACACGCTCTTCGTCTCGAGCGAGCGTGGATTCTTCGACGACCGAACAGCTCAATATGGTGTCGGGGTTCCATCACGCCCGCTGTGCGGCTGGGCGACTGCGTTCATCGATCTCGACCATGACGGTGATGAGGACCTCTTCATCGTCAACGGACATGTCTATCCACAGGCGACACGCGCCACGCTGAATAGCGAGTATCTGCAGCCGCTTCTCATCATGTCGAGGCAGGGTGCTCGGTTTGCCCCAGTCGCCGATCCTGCGCAGCCGTGGCTTTCGAGCGTGCACCGTGACCGATCGGCTGTCTTCGCAGACCTCGATCACGATGGTGATCAAGACGCGGTTGTCACTGGGCTCAACCAGTCCGTTCGCGTGCTCGAAAACACCCATCCCGCTGGCAACGACTGGGTGGTTGTCGCTCTTGATGACGCTGAGCATCCAGCGAACCGCCACGCCATCGGAGCCAGAATCGCAGTGAAATCAGGCGACACAACGCAGTACCGATGGATCATCGGTGGCGGTCCATTTCAATCAAACCAGTCCTTCGAGGCGCACGTTGGGCTGGGGCCACCACCCACCCCCGAGACCCAAGTCGATGTCACCGTTCGCTGGCCCGATGGGGTCGAGAGCTCATCGACGATCCCCCGGGGATCTCGCACGGTCGTGAGGCGTCCCACTACAGCAGGGGCGAAATGAGTGCTGCGGCGTTCTGTGCAAGGGCTGTTCCCCTCGATCGCTGCCCCCACACCATCGCCGTCACCTCGCAGCTCGCATCGATGTAACTCTGTTGGAGCGCGCGCAGTTCACGGGCGAATGAATCGTCGTAGACGAGCGCAGTCGCCTCGAAATTGAGTTCAAAACTTCGCCGGTCGAGATTGCTCGACGTAACGATTGCGAACTTGCCATCCGCCGTGATCGTCTTGGCGTGCAAGAGGCCGCGGGTGAACTCGTGAATATGGACTCCTGCATCGAGCAGCATGCCGTATCCCGCCCGGCTCGCGAGCGCCACGAGTCGACTGTTGTTTCGCCGAGGGACCACCAGCCGCACAACGACCCCGCGACGAGCGGCCACGCACAGCGCCGAGTACATCGTTGGGTCGGGCACAAAGTAAGGGGTTGTCAGCACGATTTCGTCTCGTGCGACCTGAATCGATGCAATCAGCAAACTCTTGATCGCATCATTGCGGTAGTTCGGACCTGATGCGGCGATCTGAGCACTGACGCCGCCACCCTCGAACCGAGGGCTCACGCACAACTGATCCTCGATGGTCTCTTGCGTGTCGAGGTACCAATCTGCCGCAAAAATGAGGTGCAACTCACGCACAGTCGGCCCCGTGATGCGCAGCGTGCAGTCCACCCATGGCGCAAAGCGCGGTTGCACCGCGAACTCGGGCGCGGCAATGTTCATGCTGCCGATCCATCCGATCTGCGAGTCGACGATGATCATCTTTCGATGGTTTCGAATGTCGATCCGTGCGAAGAGCGCGCGAAGCGGATGCACTGGGAGCGCAGCCACCACGCGCACCCCTTTCGCTCGAAGCGCGCGTGCACTGTGACTTCGCAGAAAGCGCGCGGATCCCTGCGCGTCCACCAGGACACGGCATGTCACGCCGCGACCCGAGGCTGCAATCAGCGCCTCTGCGACCGAACTCCCCACGCGGTCATCGAGCCAGATGTAGCTCGTGAGGTGCACGCTCGTGGTCGCGCGAGCGATATCGGCGATGATCGCTGCAGCAGTTGCGTCAGAGTCACCGAACAGTCGTACATGATTTCCAGCGAGCGCAGGGGAACCCCCAACGGACTCAGCGATGCGCGCAATCTGGCGGTCGATCCCATCGAGGTGGGTGTCGCTCGCGCGTGGGTCGTCGGGGGTGTGAAACCGCGTCTGCCCGAAGAGTTCAAGGACGCGCTTGTGGATGACCCGTCGGCGAAATCCCAAACGTGACTCGCCGACAAGCAGGTATGCCGGGATGCCGATGACCGGCAGCACCGTGACAATCGTCACCCACGCTGCCGCGAGCGAGGGTTGCGATCCTTTGCGCATGATGATGATGCAGGCGAACCCTGCGCGCAGAAGAAGGTCGGCAATCAGAATGGCGCCAAGCCACCACGGGTTTGAGATCCAATGTGAAAATGAAAGGTCAACGAGTGGCATCGAGCTGCCCCTCGCAGGGGGAAACTTGCCACTGCCGCGCGCGCTTACGCAATGATCTCAACGACGGTCAGCCGTCGCTCGCCGCGTGGAAGATTGACGCGCACAGTCTCTCCCACGCGCGTCTTCATGAGCGACTCTCCGATCGGACTCGTGCTGGTGACCTCGCGGTGCGCTGCGTCGTCGTCGGTGTCTCCATCCGAGAGACTGCTCACAATCTTGTAGGTTTCGACCTTGCCGGTGCCCTCGTCCTTGATTCGAACGATTGCGCCGAGAAAGACCATGTCCTTGGGCATGTCGCCGTGCTCGATCACCTGCACGCTCGCGAGACGTACCTCCAGTTCGCGAATGCGCAAGTTGTTCATCGACTTGTCCTCACGCGCCGCGTGGTAGTCAGAATTTTCGCGTAAATCTCCATGGCCGCGTGCTTCGGCGATCCGTTCAGTCAGGACGCGATCAAGCGCATGCAACTCGGTCAAGAGTCGCGCGAGCTTTTCCTTGTCTTCTCGTGTGACGAATTCCATGGCGGTGGTGCGATTGTGGTGCGTGCGGGACAACCCCACTGAAACGCTATCCCACGCGGCGCTGCATCGCAACCCCGCGAGCTCGCGCAGGTGGGCGCCGACCTGCAGCCTCCATGAAGGCTGCCACGGCACAGCCGCACGCGCCGAGTGCGATGCTGAGCACTGCGGAATACTGCGCATGGGTCCAAACTTCGTGATCAGGCATCGATGCAGTGGCGTCCATCAGTTCGAGCACAGTTGCGCATGACCCGAGGAAGGGAAGCGTGAGTGCGAGGTCCTGCGCGCCCGCGGCAGCGAGGGGCCACCGAACACCGCCTGCGACGACGAGGCACGCGACCATCGCGATCGCCCGTGGGGTGGTGCGCTGCGAGCGAGAGCCCACTGCAACGATTCCAGCGACTGCCACGAGGCTCGAGAGTGCGCACAAGTCAATCAGTAGGGTTCGCTCGACGGTCCATGGAGTCGCAAGCCGAAGCGGCCAGATCACCAACTGCAGCAGTGACCCCAGAGTCGCCGCCTGAAGTAGATCGTTCAGCACCCCTCCCGAACCAGGTCCCTGCGAGAGACGTGCGAGGGGCCACGCAACAAGCGCACCAACGAGGCAGGTCACGAGGGTGATACGAATGGCAGGGGCAAGCGACGCTGGGGTGATCTGCAGCGGCAGGGTTGTCCCCAGCGCGAGCAGCAGCGCGAGAAGTATCCACGCTCCAGCGGCGACGACGAGCGTGCGCGGCGGTTCGATCACTGCGCGGTCACTGGCTCGCGACATAGTCGACCGAGAGGTCGATCGCGCGCGGCCCAGCGCCATCGATCCGACCATACTGAGCATGCAAGAGGTCGAGGTAGCGAAGTTTCTGCTCAGCTGGAACTTCGGCCGAAGCTTCCTTGCCTGGGGCGCGACCCCACTTGGCCCTGCATCCGCCGCTCGTCAGAAGCGTGAGCGTGTGGTCAGTCGAAAACGCGCTGACATCGACCCCAGCAATCTGATTCCGCCAGCGTTGCTCGCCGACAAGCAGCGCGAGTTCGACCCCAGCGAAGAGGTCTGCGCCAGTCCAGAGCAAGCCGGCGCGGGGCGGACGCTTCTGAGTCGCGCCAACGATGCGAGGAAGATGCGGCGCGGTCCCAGCGGAGTAGGTGCGAGGAAGCAATCTGCACTGACTGTCGAGCAAGTGATCTCCATCGCCGTCGGCAACCACCGCGGTGGGATGCGCAAAGGTGGCTTCGACTTCGAGCGCGTTGAGGCCCACCCTTCGAACCTGGCCCACCGAGTCGAACCATCCTGTGGACATCAATGCACCGAGTGCCCGCTCGAGCCCTGCGCGGTCGTAGGCCGAAGTGCCAGCTTCACGAGCGACGAGCTCTTGAAGCGGAGCAAGATCGGCTGGAGTCATCCACGGCGGACTCTCGACGAAAGACACTTCGATGCGCTGCCCTTGGGTCGCGAGTGCCTTGGTTCGAAGCGTAGGGAGCGACCATCCGAAGATGAGGGTCGCAACCGCAAGCAGTGCAACTCCAGCACCAGCCCACATCGAAAATGCGCGCGTCTGCTCAGTCATGGATTGGTGTCCGAGTCGAATGCAGCACTCGAGCCTGAAGCAGCATCAGAATTGACCTCTGGTGATTCATCTGCGACAGCGACACTTCCTTCGGCGCACTCTGCTGCGGCTCCGGTGTCTGTGCTGACTCCCGTCGCCTCGTGCGCAGCCTTCGCACGGTGGTTGCGATTCGATCCCTTCATTCGTGCAATCGAGCGCAGGGCGAGGCGCGCGCACATCTGCGAGAACGAAATGCCTGCGTGCGCGGCGGCCTTGGGGACGAGTGAGTGATCGGTCATCCCTGGCATTGAGTTGATCTCAAGAAACCACGCGCCGTCGGCATCGACCATGAAATCGATGCGCGCGAGGTCACGGCAGCCAAGTCGTTCGTAGATCGCGCGCGAAGCGGTCGCAATCTCAGCGGCAACTTCGGGAGAAAGTTCTGGGTCCAAGATGTACTTCGTATCGGCGCGTTCGTACTTTGCGTCGAAGTCATAGAAATCACCTGCCGAGATGATCTCAATCGTTGGAAGCAGTTCGCGCTCGAGAATCCCAACCGTGATCTCTCGCCCGACGATCATCTTCTCTGCCATCAATCGTGCGTGTTTGGGTTCAAGCTCACTGCGCGCTGCTGCAAACTCGGCCGCGGTCGCGCATCGCCGGACACCGATACTCGAGCCATCATCGATCGGCTTCACGACGAGAGGTGGCTCGAGATCGCACGGCTCACCTGCGACGAGCACTCGCGCAGGGGGAGTTCGAATTCCAGCGGTGCGTGCGAAGAGTTTTGAGGTCAGTTTGTCCATCGCAAGTCGCGCTGCACGGGGACGACTTCCGACATATGGTCGGCCGTCCATTTCCATGAGTTCTTGCAAGCCGCCACCCTCGCCGAAAGGACCGTGAAGGACTGGAAAGATCACTTCTCCAGGGCACGCGCGCAGTTCTTCGACTGTCGGGCGATCGATGATCTGTTCATGCACGACGAATCCGCCAGCCTCGCGCAGCGCCGCCGCGACCATGGCACCAGAGCGCAAGCTGATTTCGCGTTCGGCATCGGGTCCACCCATCAAGACAAGCACATGCACATCACTCATCGCAGTTCACCTTTCACATCATGGGCTATAGACCAAACTACTACCTCTCGCTCAAGGCGAATGCCCGAGTGTTCGAGAACACGCTGTTGTACAGCATGCGCGAGCGCGACGACATCGTCGGCTGATCCACCATCTTTCAACGCAATGAAATTGCCGTGCACTGGGCTCACGTATGCACTCCCAAGCGCAAAACCCTTGAGTCCTGCAAGATCGACGAGCCTTCCGGCGCTCACCCGCGCTCCCGTCGTCGGGTCGACCGGATTCTTGAACATGCACCCAGCCGAGTTGTCGCGCATGGGTTGGGTGTTCTTCTTGTAGGCCGAGACTTCCTTGAGGTGCGCACGAATCTGCACGGGATCGCCCGGCGTAAGCGCGAGGTGCGCCGCTGTGACGATCCCTTCTGGCAGTGTGCAGTGCCGGTATCCGAAGTTGAGATCGCACGCAGGAATGGTCGAGAGTTCGCCGCGCGATGAGACGAATTCAATCGAGCGGACGAGCGTTCCGATTTCGCCGAATGCCCCTCCAGCGTTCATGCGAATCGCCCCACCGATCGATGCGGGGATGCCTGCGAGCGCAGAGAGTCCTGTGAGGCCTTCACGCGCCGATTCAGCAGTCAGAGGCATGAGCTGCGCGCCAGCTCCGAGGCGCGTCAACCCACTCGAGGAGTGGGCGTCATGCCACTGGGCCGTACAGAACGCCGGCTCATTGAGTTGCACGACGATCCCGTCGATGCCTGCATCACAGACCAGCAAGTTGGCACCGGTCCCCAGCACGCGCACCTCAGTTCCCATCTCGTGGCAGCGACTCAAGAGTGTCGCCAGTGCGTCAACAGTGCGCGGACGCGCCAACACCTCGGCGCACCCACCAGATCGATACCAAGTCAACGCCCCAAGCGGTGCGTTGAGCTCAACCGAGAGTTCAAGATCATTCCAAAGGCTTGGCAGTGGAGGGGCGATCGCGCGCATCACAGTGCGCCCTTATGCGGCACAATCAGCATCGCACTTGATCACGCACGGACGCGCATGCTTCACGAAGTCGTGTCCGATCGTCCACACGGGACCAGCCCCCATGACGACGATGAGATCGCCGTCCGCGGCATTCGAGTGAAGAAACTCAGCAATCTCGTCGAACGAATCGATTGCGCGGGCACTCGTCCCTGAGGCATTGAGGCGCGAGACGAGGTCGGCCGAGCAGACGAGCGTGCGTTCGACTTCGCTATCTCGCACGAAGTAGATCGGCGGCACGATCACGATGTCGGCCTTTGAGAACGAGTGCGCAAACTGTTCGAGCAGAAACCGGGTTCGACTGTGCTGATGAGGTTGAAAGACGCAGATGATGCGCCGCGGATTCTCTGCAGCACGCAGGGCCGTCAGCGTCTTCTCACACTCAGTGGGATGGTGGCCGTAGTCATCGAAGACGCGCACGCGTGCGCCGTTGCGAGCGATGCACTCTCCAAGAAACTGCATGCGACGGTCGACGCCAGTGAATGAGGCGAGTGACACGGAAATCCCTTCAAGGTCTGCTCCGAGCCATGACGCGAGGATTCCAGCGGCCGCTCCGTTGAGCGCGTTGTGTTCACCGCACAAATGGCCGACCCACGAGAAGAGTTCTCGTCCGTTGTGGAAGACGCTGGTGGCTCCAGTCGAGGGTTCGTGATCGACGTGGTACTCGGCCGTGGGGGACCATCCAAAGGTGCTGACCGCGCAGGCGAGTCCGCTTGCGACTGCGCGTCGGTGCGCACCATCGTGCGCAATGAGCAGCCGACCTCCAGCACTCGCCTCAGGCAGGTTGCCTGCAAAGTGGCGAAATGATTTCACGATCTCGTCGAGTGATCCGTAGACATCGAGATGGTCCTCCTCAACATTATTGATGAGGGCCATGGTTGGCTGGTGATCGTGAAACGATCGGTTGAACTCGCAGGCCTCGGCGACGAAGATGCCGGGCGAACCTGCGAGCAGCCCCTGTGGAATCTCATCGCCCCCGGTGCGGGTTCCTCCACCAAGTTGGGGCACATGCGCTCCGACGATCACCGA
>SYHM01000227.1 GCA_005799205.1 Planctomycetia bacterium
CGCATCGCCCGAACTGCCAAGCGCGCCAAACGCGTCGAGGTGCCCTTCTCGGCAATCGCGCCTCGCGACGACGCCATCTGGACAGGGAACGCCGCGCAGACGATTGAAGTGCCACTCGGTCGATCTGGGGCGATGCGACTCCAGGCGATCACACTTGGGGTCGGTACGAGTCAGCATGCACTGATTGCTGGCAAGACCGGATCTGGAAAGTCGACACTGTTTCACGCGCTCATCACAAACCTTGCGCTTCGCTATAGCCCAGACGAGGCAGAACTGTGGCTGATCGATTTCAAGAAGGGGGTCGAGTTTCGCACCTACGCAACAAATGCACTCCCCCATGCGCGGGCCGTCGCCGTCGAGAGTGACCGCGAGTTCGGCCTCTCTGTGCTGAGGGGACTTGACGCGGAGCTGCGACGGCGTGGAGAACTGTTCCGCGAGAAATCTGTGCAAGACCTCGGTGGATATCGAAAGCTTCGATCAGACGAAGTGATCCCCCGCTCACTTCTGATCGTGGATGAGTTCCAAGAGCTCTTTACCGAAGACGACAAGATTTCTGAGGAATCGGCGTTGCTGCTCGATCGCCTCGTGCGCCAGGGCCGCGCCTTTGGGATGCATGTCATTCTTGGCTCGCAAACGCTCGGAGGCGCGTACTCGATCGCGCGGGCAACCATGGGACAAATGGCAATTCGCATCGCGCTGCAGTGCAACGAGGCAGACTCGCAGCTGATCCTTTCTGATGACAACATCGCCGCGCGTCTTCTCAGCAGACCTGGAGAAGCCATCTACAACGACGCAGGTGGGCTCGTCGAAGGAAACAATCCCTTTCAAGTCGTTTGGCTGCCTGATGACGAACGCGATCGCGTGCTCGCGAAGGTGCGTACTCACTGCGATGCCCATCCGCCCGTGAAACGCACCGAGACGATTCTCTTTGAGGGCAATGCTCCAGCGCTGTACGAGTCCAACCAGTTGATGCGCGAAGCGCTGACACATCGCCAACGCCCACTTTCTGGACCGGCGCTCCTGTGGTTTGGCGACGCGATCTCGATCAAGGACCCGACCGCTGTCGCGCTTCGCAGGCAGACAGGAACGAACATCATGCTCGTCGGACAGCGCGACGATGCGGCGCTGGCCCTCGCCGCCGCATCGTTGGTGTCACTGGCATCGCAGAATCGTCCAAAGGGATCCTGCGTCTGGCTGCTTGATGGAACCCCTCCCGATGACCCCGCCGCTGGGCGCCTCGCGGCGCTCCATGCGCGCCTTGGACTTGCAGGCGAGTCGGGAGGGCTGCGTGACTGCGATCGAATTCTTGCGAGTGCGATGGCAGAGCTTGCTCGAAGGCAGAGCGATCCGACGACGGCTCCAATCACCTGCCTGTTGCTCGTGCACGCAATCCACCGATTTCGAGGGTTACGCCGCAACGAGGACGATTACAGCTTTTCCTCGACAGGGGATGCTGCTCTGACAGCGGACAAGCAGGTCGCGCTGCTGCTGCGCGAAGGCCCTGCACTTGGGATCCACGGGATGGTGACCTGCGACAGCGCGGCCAATCTCGCGCGCGCGTTCGACCGAAACTCGGTTCGCGAGTTTGAATGGCGCATGTTGTTTCAAGTCAGCGCATCTGACTCGAGCACGCTCATCGATTCTCCTATCGCAAGTCGGCTCGGACCGCAGCGTGTGCTGTTGCACAGTGAAGAGGCGGGAACGCAAGAGAAATTTCGCCCGTACGCATGGCCGACAGCGCAGTGGCTGAGCGCCAGTTTTGGAGCGTGATTGTCCGCACCCCACTCACCCACAGCTTGCCGTCGCCGGCCCGAGGCGGTGGCGTGCCGCTATGCTTTGACATTCCGGGCGCTTAGCTCAGCTGGCTAGAGCACTGCCCTTACATGGCAGGTGTCACAGGTTCGAATCCTGTAGCGCTCATTTCGCTCGAACCGCCCCACGACACCCACTTCTTTCACGAACATGCGACACCCACGAACATGGATCAATATCGCAGCATTGACAGCGCTGTGGTTCGTCGGCTGCTCAAACATCGAGAAAGCCGATCCGACAACAGCCACAAAGCGCGCGTCGCGCCCACCGATTCCGCTCGATGTCGATCCGATCATGCGCGGCACCGTGGCGAGCGAGACGGTTGTGACCGGCTACCAGCCCGTGGTTGTGCGTGGTTATGGATTTGTTACTGGGCTCAAGGGCACCGGCAGTAAAACCGCGCCAGCCGAAGTGCGCCAGTACATCTTGCGAGAGATGGCACGCCGCGGAGTTGGCGATCCAAACAATCAGGGGGACACGTGGCAGCCTGAGCAATTGCTCAACAGCGAGGACTCTGCGATCGTGATCGTTGAAGCGTTGATCCCCGCTGGTGCCCCGCGCAGCACGAAGTTTGATGTTCGCGTCTATGCCGCGCCAGGCACTGCCACGACAAGCCTCGAGGGAGGCAACCTGTGGACGACTGACTTGCGCCCAGGGGTGTTGCTCGTGGGCAGCAAGGAAGCACAGATGCTTGCGCAGGCAAAGGGCCCAATCGTTGTGAATCCCTTTGCGGATGGATCGCAAGCGAACAGCGCCACGATCAACCGATTGAGTGGGCGGGTACTCAATGGCGGCACATCCACGAAGGAACTGCCAATCAAACTTGTGATGGCGACCCCGAGCCACTCGCGCGCGCGGCTGATCGCAAGCGCGATCAATTCGAACTATCCACGCGAGCCAACCCAGCGCGGCGAGACCGCGCAGGGAATGTCTGGCGAGCTCATCAAGGTCTCAGTGCCGCCATCTTGGAAAGATCGATCAGATCACTTCGTTGACTTGCTCCGCCACACGTCGGTCAATGTCGGACCGATCGACGCCACTGCCGCGGGAATTGCAAAGGCTGTCACCAACAACCCAGGAGCCGCCAAGGCGGCGGCAATGCGATGGGAGGCGCTTGGGAAAAAGAGCCTTGCTTCGATTCGACCCCTCTATGACTATCCCGAAGAGCAGCCCCGATTTGCTGCGCTCGAGGCGGGTGCAAACCTCGACGATGCGCTCGTCGTGCCGCACCTGCTTGCCCTTGCGACCTCAGGGAGCGCAGAATTGCGAGTGCCCGCGATCAAACTGCTTCAGCGCATGAGTATCAATCCAGCAATCGATGTTGGACTGCGACCACTGCTCAATGAGAGCGACATCGACGTTCGACTCGCCGCCTATGAGGTCTTGCAGGAGCGGCACGACCCAATCATTCAGCGACGGACCGTGAGCAAGAAGTTTCACATCGATGTTGTGCCGAGCACGATTCCGATGCTGTATGTGAGCCAGTCCGGAGAACCGACCATCGTGATCTTCGACCAGTCGCTGGAGGTCAAGAGACCGATGACGCTGCGCACGTGGAACGGACGACTTATGTTCAAGGCGGATCCGGGGAAAGATGAGCTTGAAGTCTTTTACCGACCGAGCGAAGGAGCCGAGCCGCTCGTCGATGATGTCCAACCAGTTGTTGCAGAAGTAGCACGATTTCTAGGGCATACGATGGACCCAGCCCATCCAGCACCTGGCATGTCCATGTCATACAGCCAAGTCATTGGAGCGCTGCATGCGCTCTGGGAGGGCGGATACATCCCGGGGATTTTCAAGGTCGAGCAAGATCGAATTCTTGCGGCGATCGTGAAGGCTGGAGAAGAGGCCGAACGGACCGATCGACCCGAGTTCATCGAGGACGAGGCAACTCCAACGTCAGAAGGGGCCGCCGCGGCAGGCCCGGTTGTTCCTGGGCTGACCCCCACCGCGCCTGGAGGGGCTTCGACGTCAACTCCGCTTGATCCAAACGCACCAAGACGCGATACTGTACCGCGCTAGCGTCGTGGTCCTTCGGGAGAAGATAATCCACGGATGGTTCGTTGTTCACAGTTGCGACAGGAGGTCGGCGTGCGTCTTTCCAAACTCATCCTGAGCGGTTTCAAGAGTTTCGCTGACCACACCGAGTTTCGATTCGATGAACCGATCATCGGCATCGTGGGACCCAACGGGTGCGGAAAGAGCAATGTCGTAGATGCCATCAAGTGGGTTCTCGGGGAGCGAAGCGCCAAGAGTTTGCGCGGAGGCGCGATGGTTGATGTGATCTTCGCTGGGAGCGCGGTGAGGAAACCTATGGGGTGCGCGACGGTCTCGCTTGTTTTTGCGAATCCACTGCTGACCTCGCCGAGAAGCACAATCGA
>SYHM01000228.1 GCA_005799205.1 Planctomycetia bacterium
CGCGCACTCGCTGCTTGCACCGTACTTCGATCAAGACCCGCTGGACACTGCACTGCGCCCGATGCTCGGTGAGGCGTTCACTTTTGATGCTCCCACGCGCTGGCTGAGTGACGACACGGCAATTCTCGAACTCTTTCACGGTCCAACTGCGGCGTTCAAAGACTTTGGAGCGCGCTTTCTCGCGGCGGCTATGCGGCGACTGGTGCCGAGCGATGGCCTGACGACGGTGCTGGTTGCCACCAGCGGCGACACTGGCGCAGCAGTTGCCTCGGCGTTTCACGAATCACCCGCGTTTCGCGTCGTGATTCTCTATCCACGCGGGCGCGTGTCACCGAGGCAAGCCCATCAGCTAGGGGCGTTCGGGGGCAATGTGCGGGCACTGAGTGTTGATGGTTCATTCGATGACTGTCAGCAGATGGTCAAGGGCGCGTTCGCTGATGCGCCGCTGTGCGCTCGGCATCGCCTCACGAGCGCCAACAGCATCAGCCTTGGTAGGCTGCTGCCGCAGATGGCCTACTACGCGCACGCTGCGCTCTCGTGTGTCGCGGATGGACGCGGTGTTCCGTCATTTGTCGTTCCCACTGGAAATCTCGGGAACGCATTCGCCTGCCTGCTCGCGCGCGAGGCTGGAGTGCCAATTGACCGCGTGCTCATCGCATGCAACGCAAACCGAAGTGTCTCGCAGTTGCTCGAGACTGGTGCCTACGAACCACGCGCAACGATCTCGACTCTTGCAAACGCGATGGATGTCGGAGCACCGAGCAATGCCGAGCGACTTATGAACCGATTCGCCGACCCGCGAGGGATCGAGGGCGACTCAGTGGATGACGATGCAATTCGCAGCACGATTGTGCGTGTGTTTCGAGATCACGGGGCAGCGATTTGTCCGCACACCGCATGCGCGTTCGAAGTGCTGCGGCGAACGCGTGCGCGCGGCGGTGCCCGGGGACCATGCATCGTTGCCGCCACGGCGCATCCTGCAAAGTTTGAGACGATTGTTGAGCCTCTCATCGGCCGCATGGTCGACGTGCCTGCGGCACTTGCGCGACTGCTTGCACGCCCGTCGCACGCAACGGCGATCGCGCCAACGCTTGCTGCGCTTGCGTCGACACTCGACGAATAGTGAGTTTGCGGCCCCTGCCCACGATTGCGGGCAGAATCGAACGCCCTCGCAGTGGATTCTGCCCGCAACCGGGAGTAAGTTGGCGGAGTGCCGACGACGCCGCCACGAGTCCCGTTTGCAACCGCGTGCGCAGTCGCTGCGTTGACGACTGTCGCGACGGCCGTTCCACCTCGGTACTTCGCAACTCCAGTGAGTGGCCTCGTTCACTTGTGCAGCCCAGGGAATCCGCTCTCGGCGGCTCCGATTCATGTCACAGCGCTTGCCGAGGATGGCCGCGTGCTCGGCGAAGCGAACTGCGGAACGACCACGGGCGAATCGCGTCCGTTCGTCACATCCGCGCAGAACGTCGTCGCTGAACTTCCGCATGGCACGTTCATGTTCACCAAGCCCGTCGCGTTCTTGAACGCGGGGCGCACGCTGCTGGTGGGAGATTGGTGCCCGCTCGTCACTGGAACATGCACGACGGCACTCGCGATCGCACACAGCGATGGATCGCTCAGCGTGCTCGCGGCATCTGGAACCTCATCGTCATACCTCGACAGCGCCAACGAACAAGGTTGGGCCGTCGGAGGCGGCGGCGCGAGTGCGAGTGGCGCATGGCGCATTCGCCCCGATGCGACGCTCGAAGTACTCGACGCGCCCGGCGCGTGGGGATTGCAACTCACTGGCGTCACTCTCGGTGGAATCGCAGTCGGAAGCGGCTATGTGAGCAATCAACTTCGCGCGATCCGATGGAATGCTGCTGGTCAAGCGGAAGTGTTGCCCTCGATCGAAACGGGAACGAGTTCATTTGGCGCCGGTGTCGGCCTCGATGGCAGCATTGTGGGTTCGAGTAACGGGCGCGCCGCGTGGTGGCTGCCGACGCTCTCTCCCGTCTCACTCCTTCCCGTCGGCAGTTCGAGTGTTGCAACGCACATGGCGGGCAATTCGATTTCAGCGAGTCCGCTTGGGTATGCGATCTTTGGAACGCATCAGAACGAGTTGCGCCTCTTTCGCGCTCCAAATGGCGGGGCGTGGGTCGATCTCTCGACTGGATACACCGGGCCGACGCTGACCGATCTCGAAGTCGTCGTCGCCACACGCCCTGATTTCATGATCGCACAGGGGTTCACTGCGATGTACGAGCGTGTGTCACTGCTGTGGACCCCACAAGGGGGACTCGTCTCACTTGCATCGACCATCGTGAACCCTCCAAGCGGCGCGCAACCCCTCGTCGCGATCGACGCGAATCTCTCGTTCACGATCCTCGCCGAGGCTGGGTTTGGCGGCGCTCCATTTCGTCTGCAGCGACTTGCTGAAGGCGACACCAATGGCGATGCGCTCGTGAATGGCACAGACCTCGCGACACTTCTCTCACAGTGGGGAGTGACCGCCACGACGCACCGACTCTCAGCCGACTTCGACGGCAATGGCACAGTCGACGGGCTCGACCTCGGCATCCTGCTCGCGCAGTGGTAGCAGCGACTCACGCGCCGGCAAGCATGCGTGCGCGGAGTCCACTCGCCCGGTGAACTCGCTGCTCGACGGCGCTGCGAAGTGCGTCTTGAGTTGAAATGATCAGCACATTTCCGGTCGTTCGAGTGATTGCTGTGTACAGCAGCTCACGCGTGACCACCGTGGAACGACCCGCTGGGAGCACGACGATCACCGACGGATACTCCGATCCCTGTGATTTGTGAATCGTGAGCGCGTACGCCGCTTCGTGTCGGGGCACCTGCGCCATCGGCAGTGCACCGCTCGCGCCGTCGATCTGCACCTCAAGTTCGCCGTCGCCACTACGCCGCACAATTCCTGTGTCTCCGTTACTCAGTCCACTCGCAGGGTCGTTCACTGTCACAATGATGGGACGCCCTTCGAATTCATCGCCATCGATTGGGTCTGGGTTCGCAACGTTCCCAACTCGCTTGGCGATCATGCGGTTCACGGCGAGCGATCCATCCGAGCCTCTGCGATGCCCGCACAGAATCTGACTCGCGGGCGATTCGCCGTACGCGTTCGCGCACGCCTCGAGCGTTTCACGCTCGTTCGCGACACGCTTCCAGCGCACCGATGCGCTCGACTCTTCGGCGAGCACCGACTCGACGCGGTCCCATGAGCCGTCATTGACTGCCGCCGCGATGCGCGCGATCACGCCGTCGACTGGAAACCGATGATTGTCAACAAGCCGCACCGTGCACGCCCGCAGCGGGTGATTCGAGTCGTCCTCGCGCGGAAGAATGTCGGCGAAGACTGACCCCGCCTCAACACTCGCGAGTTGATGCGCGTCACCGAGCAGCACGAGGCTTGCGTGCGCACCGAGCCGTTCGACCAACATGCGCATCAGTTCGAGGTCGATCATCGACGACTCGTCAACGATGACGAGTTGCTTCTTTGCGAGCGCCTCTTCGCCAGCAGCGCTCAGCGCAGCGTGAATCGTCGATGCGGCAATGCACGACAACACCTCTCGTCCGCGCCGCGAATACTCGCTCGCATGGCTCGCGACGCGCTGGCGCATGCTGTTTTCGAGGCGTTTTGCAGCCTTGCCGGTGGGAGCGATCAGCGCAATCTCGACGGGGCGTTCTCGAAGGACCGCATCCGCCATGAGCGAGGCGATCGTCGTCTTGCCAGTGCCGGGGCCTCCGGTGATGATCGACAACCGGTTGCGGCGCACTGCTGCGAGCGCTTGATCGCGCGGCGACGTCGCCGCTGGTGTGTCGACCGACCACAGGCACTTTTCATGTGCCATCGCGCACAGCCGACGCACAACCTCGATCTCTCCATGACGGCACTTCGCAAGAAACAGTTTGGTGCCCTCGAGCACAAGCGGGCTTGTCGTCGCGTCGAGCGATCCCGCGGCACTTTGCTGGACGCTCGGATGAGCGGCGAGCAGAGCCATCCACTCGGCGGGTGCGCACGCGCTCGTTCGGCCCGAGTCGCGGCGATTCGCAACCACCGGCAGATCGAAGTCGAGGCAGGTGTGACCCTGCGCCAACTGGTGAATGCACCACGCGCAGGCGCTCGCGATCGTCTCAGCCGCGGCGCCTTGACTTGGATCGATCACGCGACCGAGGCGCGATCCCCACCACCTTGCACTCTCGTCAATCACAAGTTCGCGCGCGTGGGATGTCGGACTCATTGACGACCTCCAGTACTCGCATGTTGTTGTGCGGGAACGAGACAACGATCAAGGGCACGTAGCAGCGCAGGCGATGGCTTCCACTCCCAGATGCCCTGCCCTGCAACCGCTGCATCCATCCCTCGAAGAAACAAGTAGGCGATTCCGCCGATTGAGTCGAAGCGCGAATCACTCGATTCGCCTTGCAATGCGAGCCACCGCGAAAGCGCGACGGCATAGAGCGCTGCCTGCAGCGGATAGTGACTGGACACCATCGCGCGGTCGAGCGCCGAGAGCCCGTCGTCACTTTCACTGCTTCGTACAGACGAATAATCGCTCGCGGCACCACCAAGATGATTTGACTTGTAGTCGTAGATGAACCACTGCCTGTCGTCGTGCGCTACAAGATCGATGTTCCCGACGAAGAGCCCTTCGAGGGACCGACTTCCAAGCGAGTGAATCTTGGTCGCAAGAGCGGTGCTCCACGGGGCTGGTTCGTGTTCGAATGCGCGAGCGATGTCGTGCGCCGATCCACTCCATGGCGTGGTGATCCCCCACTCTCGACGCGTCGTGCGCACGTTGGCAGCGAGTGTTGCAACAGACGGAATCGGCAGGTGTATGCACGGCGAGGCGAGCGCCGATGCAAGTGCACGCGCAAGGTCACCTACAAGCGCGGGATCGTCACTCGGTGCATCGGTACCGACTCCAGATCGATCGACCACCTGTTCACGCAGCGCCTTCTCGAGCGGCGTACGGTCTGCGCTAGGAGCGAGCGCTGTGAACGCGGCGCGCTCGGCGAGTGCTTCGTGCAGCGCGGTCCCAAGCACTTTGCCGCCGAGTGGCAGGCGCGAGATCGCTTTGTCGCACGCCGTCGCGCCGCCAGACGCATTGGGATCGGGCTTCGCAGCCGCGACATCGAGATCGAGCGCATCATCGCCTCGCTCGGCGTGGGCGCGCCTCGTGAGCGCACTGAAACTCACCTGAGCCTTCGGCCATGGGATCGTCGGCATCTCGCATGCGTGAGCGAGTTCACGCATGGGCGCCGGAGTTGCCGGCACGGCCGCCGCGCGCGGGAGTGGCTGAACAACGATCGCGCTGGGAGCGAGCGCTGCAATGGCGGCGAGGTCGGCGCACGAGTCATCGAAACTCTTCAGTCGCTCCACCGACTTCGACTTCGCCACGCTCGCATCGCACTCACCGCGCGCATGCACAATCGTCGCGAGCGCCGACGACGACGCGGCTTTTTCGTGAGCCCAGACGATGTGCGAACGCCAGCGAGATCTCGTGAGTCCGACGTAAAGCAGTCTCCGCGCTTCACCTGCATCCTTCGCGAGTCTCTCCGCGGTTTCGCGCTTCTCCTTGGACTTCTTCCACCCCATGAATGTCGGCAACCATGTGATGCCGTACGTCAACCCTTTACTCGAATGCAAGGTCTGCACCGTCACCGCGTCAACGGTGCCAATTGAGCGAGTGCGCGCGGGGCCATCCCCACCAGCGCCATCGCTTCCCGCAGCGCTCTGACGAATCTGCTCTGCGATCCACAGTTCGAGCGCCGTTGCGCCGCGAATCCCATCACCCTCGGCACGGGTGAGCAGTTCAAGGAGTTGTCGGTAGTCCAAGAGAAACTGCTCGCCTCCCTCTTCGGCGATCAGCCCCTGCGCGCCGTGTGTTGGCGAGGCGCACCCACCAACAATGCTCTCAAGTGCGGCGGCAATTCCTTGTGCCTCGACGAGAGCGCTCGCTGTGCGCACCCGACCAGTCCAGATGGCCGGCTCGTCGAGAGCCTGTGCGTGGGTCATGCCGACGAGCCGTCCAGCGCATGCGGCGAGCGCTTCGCGTTGACGATCTGGCCGCGCCAGCGCTCGCACGAGTTGCGCGACTTCACGCGCCGCATCCGAGTCGAAGACGCTCGCCTTTCCCAGCACAACCACTGGGATCGCCCGCGCGCGCAGTTCATGAGCGATTCGAAGGGTTTGCTTGTTGCTGTGGCAGAGCACGGCAAGATCGCGTAGACGCAGGGCGCGCCACTCGTCGGCGTGGGAGTCTCGCACGAGATGTCCTGCGGTCAATTCTTCTTCGATCGCGAGCGCAATCATCGGCCAGATCTTGTTGAGCGATTCATCAGCCTCTCCGTGGTGGATCACGACTCCCGCGTCACGCGCGGCATCCCCATCGCGCGCGGCATCGCTCTCGCTCGCGGGGCCCGCCCACTTCACGCGAGGCTGTTCGGATGCGCTGTGCACAGCGCCAGGGGCAATCGCGCCGTGAAAGAATGGTTCATTGACTCCGAAGAGCGCGTTGACCCCCACCAGCAGCGGCTCGTCTGATCGGTGGCTCGTTGAGAGCGAGCGCACATGGGTGGCGTGGTCGCGCAGTCGCATGAAGCTGTTCAGATCAGCGCCACGAAAGGCGTAGATGCTCTGCTTCGGATCGCCCACGAGAAACAGGTCGTGATCGGGCGAACTCGTAAAGAGTCGCTCAATAATCTCAGCCTGCACCTGATTCATGTCTTGACACTCGTCCACGACGACGAGCGAAAAGCGCGCGCGCACTTCGCGGCAGAGCTGATCGCTGTCAAGGCGCAGCGCGGCGGCGAGTCGGTCGAGCACATCCTGAAAACTGAAGAGTCGTAGGCGCGTGCGCCGCTCGTCGAGTCGCACTCGCGCCTCGTGCGCGACTGCGCTGGTAGCTGCCTCGACGCACTCCTCCCAGATGGTGATGCCATCGGCGAACTGCTCGCAGAGCGTCGCGCAAAGTGGTTGCGCACAGAGTGCGGTGGCAGTTGCCCGGTCGCGCGCTGCCTTCTTCGACTCTTCCACGACCGCGGCGGGGGTCGTGAACCACTTCTCAAGATCACTGAGAGCATGGCCGATTTCCGCACGACGCGTCGCTTCGCTGCTGCCAACCGCGCGCACAAGCGCCTCGACGTGCCGTCTTACATCGGCCAACAGCGTCGGACCAAGCGCCTCGAGCCAACTCGCACCCGCCGCGTCGAGCGAAGACTCGGCGATCCACTTCGCCCAGCGTGCTCTCGCCTGCGCATAGTCCGGCTTTGGCGCCCCCGACTGCGCGACCTCGACCTTCGCCAGACTCGTCACGGTCGCCGCCCACTCTTCGTCGAGCATCGCTGTCGCACTCCACGCATCGGCGACCGCGCGTTCCTCACTGCCAGTTGAATCGTCGTCGAGTTGCCACTCGGCGAGCCCGAGCGCGCCGGCTGCGACGGCATGCTCTTGCAGCATGCGCAGACAGAACCCATCGATCGTCGTGATGCATGCGGCGTCGAAGTTGAGCAGCGCCGCTTCGAGGCGCCCGCGAATCTCGTCGGTCACCAGCGGCGCATCGCCCGACGATCCCTCGTCGTTGAGTGCCTTCGCGAGCGATCCGCGAACCCGCTCTGCGAGTTCTGCAGCAGCTGCGCGCGTAAAACTCGTCAACACGATCCGATCAATCGGAGTCCCCGCAATGACGCGCGCGCGGACGATTTGCTCGATTGACCAGGTCTTGCCCGTCCCCGCGCTCGCTTCGATCACGGTCGTGCCGTGAAGCATCGAATCCTTGTGATGGTCGAACTGGGTCACGCCCCCCATCCCGTTTCTTGCATGAGTCTGCTCAGCCACGCGGCGATCTCTTCGAATGACTGCGACTTCTCGCTCCGCGACCGGTACTCGAAGAACTCCACCCCGCGAAACGCGAGTTCGAGCTCGCGGTCATACCCGACAATCTGCTCGAACTCAGCACGGACACTGCCAAGGCTCGGGGGTTCTTTTCGTTGGGTCTTCCCGCCGAGCCACGGCTTCAGCAGTCGTCCATCGAAGGGAGTCAGTTCGCTCACGGCGACTCGCGCCCACAACAGAACCTCGCGCAACACGTCACGCGCACGATCTGGATCAATTGGATCAAGCCACTCGGCTTCGGCGGACGAATCCTTGATCTCCAGCGTGACTCGAACCGCGCGCGCGTCGCCACCCATCGCGCACCACGCCAGATGTTGCAGCCACCCGTCGATGGCATCAGCACTCTTGTCCTTGCGCCGGGTGAGTAGTTGCGTTCCAAGTCCATCAATCTGAAGTGATTCGAAGGACAGCGGTTGCTCAATGCACGCGACCTCGAAGAGCGCGTCCACGCACTTCCAACCGACGGGCAGCGAGCCCCCCTTCTCTCGGCAGACGTCTTCGACTGCGCCACGCACTCCCTCAGTGAGCGCGGCTAGTTTGAGCCAGAGACTCGAACCCGATGCCCCGTGCGGCAACTGACCGTCAAGTCGCAGCGACTCGCGCACGCTCGCACGATCGCCCCCGCACAGCGCGAGTTCGATCGCTCTGCGTCGCAGCGTGACAATGTCGAGCGCGTCCTCTCGATGGTCAAACTCGATCGGCTCGGCCGATGCATCGAGCGGATCGTTCATCGACCCACACTGCATCCCACTCGCCCGCAGGAAGCTCTTGACTGGTGAGCGGACAGCCGCAGACAGTTCTCGAATCGACGCGAACTCGCCGCGCGGAAGTTGCGTCGCCCCCCCTGCGTCCACAAAGACCCTTCGAGTTGCTTGCGTACGCGCCGCTGCGATGACTTGCGCACGCGCACGCGCCGCGGCGTCGAAGCCAACGGGCGCGCCCGGCAGCCATGCTTCGGGCTGGTCCGCCATTGGCCCGTGCGTGCGGCCAAGCTGCTCGCGTGCGTGAGGGGTCGAGACGCCAAGATGCCCCGCGCACTCTTCGATGAGCAGATCGACGACGGCTGAGGTGGGCTTCACGCGTGTGGTGCTCGCTTCGATGCCCTCGCTGATGACGATGAGTCGATCCTGCACCGCATTGATCGATTCGAGCAGCACCAAGAGATCATCGTTGTGCGCGTTGCGATCTCCAGCGCGAGGCGCGAGCGTTTCGATGTCCATCGGATCGGTGCGGATCGCTCGCGGAAAGACTCCGCGGTCGAGACCAACGAGCGCGATCACACGAAACGGAACGCTTCGCATCGGAGCGAGTCGCGCGAGTGTGACCGCTCCGCGTGCGAACCACGCGCCCTCAGTGACACTTTCGAGCGCAGCGTTGAACTCTCGTCGGGCCACAGCAAACTCGACTGCCGGAAGCTCGGCACTCGTTGCCGCTCTCGCGACGCGATGAAGGGCCTGGTCGGCTCGCGCGCGCGCTTCTCCCCACGTTGCATGCGACGCGTCTGGAAGTATGCAATCGACCAGCGCGTGCAACTTCGCTTCCCACACGCCAAACGTTTGCGCATTGGCCGCCGCCGACGCGGCAAACTCACGAAGCACATCGATCCGAGAAGCGATCTGAAAGAAGAGTTCGATGTGCGTTCCCGTCACGCTTCCACTGGGAAGAACTGAGTCAATTGCGACTTTGCTCGATTCGGAATCGCCCGTCAGCGTGCCCATGACGACGCGGCTCATCGCCCAGTCGAGCGTGTGCAACGAATCGTCATCATCGCCTCTGGTTCCAAGCCACCGCTGCCGGTGCTCACGATCGAAGAACCTGCATGCGCCCGCATCGGCGATGAGTTCGAGTTGGCGGCGCACGTCGGCAACCGATGCACCCATTGCATCGCACACCGGTGGGCTCGTCAGCAGCGCACAGACCTGCGCGAAACTCGCATCCTCGGTCGCGAGTGCCATCATCTGGTTGAGCGCCACTGCGAGCGGCGACTGATCGCGGGCTGATGGGTCGGCAATGTTGATCGCGAGGTTGGTGCGACCGGGTCGTTCTGCGGCGCGGCGCGCGAAGACCGCCTCGATCGCGCTCGCGTAGTTCGGCAGCGATGGCACCAGGATCGCCACCTCTTCCTGTGCGAGGTCAGGCCACTCAACAAACGCGCGCAGAATCTCGTCATAGGCAACTTCGCCGGCTCGCGAAGCAGAACTCACCGAATGAAACTGCACTGATCCATCGACCGACGCCGAGACCTCGCTCGACGGCAGATCCTCTCGCACCGCCTGCTGCATCGCACCGAGCAGCGTCTGCGAGTCGCTCGGCGCGACCTCGCACAGATTCACTTCGATGTGCTCGAACGAGTCGAGCACCTGCGCCATTTCGACGGCTGCGATTCCGAGTGTCGCGCACAGCGCATTTCGCTGGTCATGTTTCAGGCGGTCGCGCGTCGTGGCGCTGTCGGTCCCCTGCCGCACGGCGAGATTCGCGATTGCCCGATCTGTTCGCGCATGCTCTGGCACCGCTTCGGTCGCAACCAGCATGTGCACAGCAACGGGAACGTGTCGGGCCAGTGCTTCGAGAAATGCAACGACAGACTTCGGAAGCGTCGACACTCCAAAGACGCTGATGAGGCGGATCGACTCGAGCGACGCGGGAGTCGTCGCGCCAGGCGCATTCAATTGGTCGATGAGGGCGAAGAACTGCGTCCACACCCCATGCGACCGCCACTTGCCTGGAACGACCTCGCGCCAGAGCGCTCGCTGCCACGATTCGGCATCGATCGCTGCCTGCGACCAGCGACCACCGCTGCACTCGAGGTCGCGCCATGCAGAGTCGCGTGACTCCCAAGCAGCGATCATGTCAGGACGGTCGACCTCGTAGCGATCGAAGGACTCGGCGAGCGCGTGACTGTGCGTGAGCAGCGCGTCGATCGAGAGATTGCCTGCTGAATCACGGCACGCAGCAAGAAATGGATCGATGCGCGCGCGGGAGGTGCGCGATGCGCCTTCGCGGCCGCTCGCAACCGCGTCGAGTCGCGCGACATGCGCTGCGATCATGTAGGCAAGTTCACGGATGTCGTCGCGGCTGGCGCGCGAGACGGGTGCGCCGACGCACCGCGCGGTCATGTCAAAGAGAAACTTGCGAAGGAAGGGAGTCTCGACTCCTCCCCATGCGCCCAGGCGATGTGCCATCTCGCGTCGAAGCCAGTTCGACATGCCAGCTCCCTGCAGCACAACAATGCATTCGTCGAGCGGATTGGCAGAGTCGCTCGTGCGCGCGCTCGCGCGCATTCGCGCAGCGAGATCGTCGGCGAGTGCGTCGGCGCGCGTCGCTTGGACAACGACGAGATGCCGACCTCGATCCGCGGAGTCACTCACGATTCTGAAGTCTAGTGGGGTCTACGTCCCCCAGTTCACGAGGAGCACACCAAGATCACCGCCGTTGACGATGCCATCGTGATTGACATCGCCCAGAGGACCGGGCGTGCCCCA
>SYHM01000229.1 GCA_005799205.1 Planctomycetia bacterium
ACGATGTTCGCGCCGTGACAGCCCTCACGAAATGTGTGCCGCGGGCCAAACTCGTCCGCGGCGAGTTTGCAAGCCGAGCAAGTCTGCGCAGCGAGGCGCAGCATGTCTGAGCCGCGGGCAGTTTGGACCGCGGCGTACGCGCTTGGGTGACGCCGCGGGCAGTTTGGACCGCGGCGTACGCGCTTGGGTGAAGCCGCGGGCAGTTTGGACCGCGGCGTACGCGCTTGGGTGACGCCGCGGGCAGTCTGGGCCGCGGCCTCGAGACGGGGTCACTTCCGTACACTCTGAAATCTCTTCTTTCACGTGCGCAGTTCACGCGCACAACCACTTCGAGGACCCCGCGATGTCATCCAACACCATCATTTATACGCACACCGACGAAGCTCCAGCACTCGCGACCTACTCGCTCTTGCCGATCATTCGCGCATTCACCGCTCCTGCAGGCGTCGCAGTTGAGACCCGCGACATCTCGCTTGCTGGACGCATCATCGCGAACTTCCCCGAGCGCCTTCGCGCCGATCAGCGCATCGAAGACGCCCTTGCTGAACTCGGACGGCTCTGCCTCACGCCAGATGCGAACATCATCAAACTTCCGAATGTCAGTGCGAGTGTGCCACAGCTCAAGGCCGCAATCGCCGAGCTGCAAGCACAGGGGTATGCCCTTCCTAACTATGAGGATCGCCCCACCACCGACGCGCACCGCGAATCAAACGCGCGGTACGACCGAATCAAGGGAAGCGCCGTCAATCCAGTGATCCGCGAAGGCAACTCTGATCGTCGCGCCCCCAAAGCCGTCAAGGAGTACGCCAAGCAGAATCCACACAAGATGGGGGCGTGGACGAGCACGAGCAAGACCCATATCGCGAGTATGCGCAGTGGAGATTTCTTGGGCAATGAGCAGTCGATCACGATTGGCACAGCGACAACCGCGCGAATCGAACATGTTGCAACAGACGGCACCACGACAGTGTTGAAAGAGACGCTGAAACTCAAGGCTGGCGAGATTCTCGACGGCACCTTCATGAGTCGCAAGGCACTCAGCGCCTTCTTTGACACAGAGATCGCAGCCGCGCGCGCTTCTGGCGTGCTGTTCTCGCTGCATCTCAAAGCGACGATGATGAAGGTGAGCGATCCGATCATCTTCGGGTACGCGGTGAAGGCCTTCTTCAAGCCTGTCTTCGAGAAACACGCAGCAACATTTGCGAAGCTCGGCGTCGATGTCCGCAACGGATTTGGCGACCTCGTGACCAAGATCGCGACGCTCCCACCCGCAGAACGGGCAGCAATCGAGGCCGACATTCAGAGTGTCTACGCGGCTGGTCCTGGCATTGCGATGGTCGACTCAGACAAGGGCATCACGAACCTGCATGTGCCAAGCGATGTGATCGTCGATGCATCGATGCCTGCGATGCTTCGAGAGAGCGGCAAGATGTGGGACACCAGCGGAAAAACACAAGACACGCTCGCGTGCATTCCTGATCGCACCTACGCGGGGGTCTATCAGGCGGTCGTCGACGAGTGCAAGGCGCACGGAGCATTCGACCCGCGCACGATGGGCAGCGTGCCCAATGTCGGGCTCATGGCGCAACAGGCCGAAGAATATGGATCGCACGACAAGACGTTCGAGATCGCTGCAGATGGCATCGTGCGAATCGTCGACGCCTCTGGTGCAGTTCTCATGCAGCACCGCGTCGAAGCGGGCGACATCTGGCGTGCATGCCAGGTGAAGGAAGCGCCCGTGGCCGATTGGGTCAAGCTCGCCGTCACGCGCGCGCGACTCACCAAGTGCCCCGCTGTCTTCTGGCTCGATGGCCACCGTCCGCACGACGCACAGTTGATGACACAGGTCACCAAGTATCTCGCGACGCATGATGTTGCAGACCTCGAGATTCACATCATGGCGCCGGCGGCTGCGTGCAGATATTCGCTGCATCGCATGCGCGCTGGCCAGGACACAATCTCTGTCACGGGCAACGTGCTGCGCGATTATCTGACCGATCTCTTTCCGATTCTCGAACTGGGCACGAGTGCGAAGATGCTGTCGATCGTTCCGTTGATGAGCGGCGGCGGACTCTTCGAAACTGGCGCGGGTGGAAGCGCCCCCAAGCATGTCCAGCAGTTTCAGGCAGAGAATTGCCTTCGCTGGGATTCGCTCGGCGAGTTTCTCGCTCTCGCGGCGTCACTTGAACATCTCGCCGAACGCTCGGGAAACACCCGCGCGCGGGTTCTTGCGGAAGCTCTCGACGCCGCCACTGGTGAATACCTCAAGCACAATCGCGGACCCGCTCGAAAAGTTGGCGAACTCGATAATCGGGGTAGCCACTTCTACATCGGCATGTACTGGGCACAGGCGATGGCAGCGCAGACACGCGACGCAGCACTCGCGGCGCACTTCGCCCCGATGGCAGCAGAACTTGCCGCGAACGAAGCAACAATCGTCGCAGAGCTGAACGGCGCCCAGCGGCGCGCGATGGATATTGGCGGGTACTACCACCCCGATCCATCACGCGCGCGTGCCGCGATGCGGCCGAGCCCGACGCTCAACGCGATTGTCGGGCAAGAGTGTGCGGCTGTGGGGTGACGAGGTGGTCGTGCAGGCGTTTTTGTGACGCTTGACTCCATACCTCGTCACGCATAGTATGTTGACATGATCGACCGCGAACTTATGCGTGGCGCCGGACCGGTCGCCATCTTGAAACTGCTCGGACACCGCGAGATGTATGGGTACGAGCTTGTGGAAGCGCTTGAAACACGCACGCGGGGCTTACTCGCGATGGGCCAGAGCACCCTCTACCCGCTGCTCTACAACCTCGAGGCGAAGGGGTACATCGTGAGCCGCTGGGTCGAAGACGGCGCCCGCCCACGCAAGTACTACCGACTGACGAGCGATGGAAGAAAGCGCCTCGCAGACGATTCGCGGCAGTGGCGAGATGTCGCCACCGCCATGGAGGCGCTCGGCATCATCAATGGCGCAGAGGTCGCCCTCGCATGAGCAGCACTCATTCACCCGGCTCCTCGTCGACCTCGCTTCCTTCTGAAGTCACGACTCTCATCGCGCGCGTGGTGAAGGGAACTCGTCTACGCCGTGCAGAGCGCGACGAAATCACGCAAGAACTCACGGCGCACTTTCGTGACGGACTCGACGCCGGACAGTCCGCGTCGGAACTGCTTGCAGCTTTCGGTGATGCGACCGCCTCAGCACGGCAACTTCGCGCGGCGACTATTGCCAAGCGCGCTCCGCT
>SYHM01000230.1 GCA_005799205.1 Planctomycetia bacterium
GTACTTGTACTCAAGAAATGGCAACTGTCTCAGCTTGCCACAACGTCTGATGTGATCCATGTCGAAATCGTGGGTCGCAGAAGCGGGATTATCTCGTGGCTCCTGACGCTTTGTGGCATTAACCCGACGGCGTCACTGCTGACATCCGACGAGGGAGTCACGCTGAAGTCAACATCGCTCGCTGGTGAAAACCTTCGGTTTATTCCGTTCGATTCGCTCTCGTCTGTGGCGTGGGAGATTTACAAGCCTTGGAAGATGGCGCTCCTCATTTTCTTTGTTGCTGCCTTCGTCTTATCAGCCATTGTTGGCGCAATCGTTGCTGTCGTCACCCAAAGTGGTTCATCGAGCGTGATTCCCGCCATCGTGGGTCTCCCCATCGGAACTGCCTTGGCAGCTGTGATCGCCTTCTTGTACTACAAGTTCAACACGCAGTTTGCACTCGAGTTCACTGAGATCGCGGGGTCACATCATGGGATCAGATTCAAGCGTTCGCTCATCGAAGGTGTCAACGTCAATCAGGGCCAGGCCGAGGAGGCGTACAGGATCATCAGAAGGCTCATGACGACTTCAAAGGCAGCCCACCCTCGAAGCGAATCGCCGCCACTACCCAACAGCTTCGACTCGACGCCAGCACAAGCTAGTTCGGCGACACCTTCGGTTGACGAACAGGAAGCGTTGGCGCTACAGCTCTTTCGCGACGCAAGAACTCAGCTCTCTAATGGCAATAAACACGCCGCCATCGAGCTGCTACGCGAGCTTGTTCGACTCTATCCAAACACGCGTATTGCGGAGAAGGCTCGTGTGAGCCTTAAAGACCGGTAGGCGCGGCCAACGAGCAGCGCTACGGTGTATCGAGTGCGCCGACGCGCAGTTTGACCTGCAAGATCTTGCCGTTGGTTGCGGCGATGATCTGCTGTGCGAGACCACCGCGCAAGAGGCGATCGAGCGAATAGCTCGTCGCCGATGATCCAGTGACGACAGTGAGTGTGCCGCCAGAGAGTCCTGCGAGGCGTGTGTCTGAGCGCATCGGCTCAGGCACGAGGCGCGACCAGACCTCGCCGGCATTTCCAAAGCGTTCGGCGCGTCGTTCGATGCCACGCCGAATACTCGCAATGTCACCACGAATTGAATCGGTTGGAATCGCCGCACCACGACCGCCTACAACTGGCTGCCGCCACTTCTGAAGATCACGAAGGTGTCCAAGAAGATGGTCCGCCCGCTGTGTCATTCGCACTGAGAGTGTAAAGCGACCGCTATCCTTCTTCTGTGACAAATCTCAGGCTCGAGAATCTTCGAAAGGCCTTCGATCAGACCGTGGCAGTCGAGGATGTCTCGGTTGAGGTTCCAACGGGATCGCTCTTTTTTCTTCTTGGATCATCGGGCTGCGGAAAGACGACGATCTTGCGAATGGTCGCCGGTTTTGTCGAGCCCACCGCAGGAAGGGTGTACTTCGGTGATCGTGATGTCACGGCGCTTCCCCCCGAAAAGCGCAACGCCGGCATGGTCTTTCAGAATTACGCGCTTTGGCCACACATGACCGTCGCGCAGAATGTCGGATTCGGCCTCGATGTGCGAAAGATGGCATCGGCCGACAAGAAGGCCCGCATCGGCGAGTCGCTCGAACTGGTGCGCATGAACGCATTGGCAGATCGACTACCCAACCAGCTCTCGGGTGGGCAGCAACAGCGTGTGGCGCTCGCGCGCGCGATCGCCTTTCGTCCCGATCTGCTGCTGCTCGACGAGCCACTCTCGAATCTCGATGCAAAGTTGCGACTCGAGATGCGCGCTGAGATCAGGCGCATCTCAGACGAGTTGCATATGACGATGCTCTATGTCACTCATGACCAGCATGAGGCCCTGTCGCTTGCCGACAACATCGCTGTGATGCGCGGTGGACGTATCGAGCAACTCGGGGGGCCGCGCGAGATCTACGAGCGGCCGCGCACGAAGTTTGTCGCGGAGTTCATCGGTGAAACCAACTTCGTTCAGGGTCGACTTGAGGGGGCACGCGAGAGCGACGGCTTCGCTGCGGTGAGCACTCCACTCGGATCGATTCGCACGTTCGTCTCGCCGGCGCTCGCACACGCGAACGATCTCACACTCTCGATTCGTCCCGAGTCGTTTCGAGTGCTTGCGACAACGACACCCACCACAGGTGCAGATCGCCTCACCTCGATAGCGACTGGCACCTGCATCGCATCGACCTATCTCGGCTCAACGGCACAGCACATCGTCGATGTGCGCGGCGAGCGACTGAAAGTCTTCGAGGCGAATCCGCGCATCCAGGCAAGGGTTGGTGCTGATATGCACCTTGGCATCATGGCGGATCAGGTCGTCGCAGTCGAAGGTTGACTGTCGCTGCGAATGAGCCTGTACGCACAGGCGAGTGCCGCTGCCGCGAAGAGCACGTGCAGGCTAAATCCAGCGGTGAAGGCAGCGGGCGAGAGTTCGCCAGAGGCAAAGACGAGTCCAGGGATCAGGTGCATGACGAGCACCATCGCTGCGACACCCGTCGTGGCACCAATCTGCCGCATCGCCTGCACGATTCCACTCGCTTCGCCGCGCTGCTGGGGGCTCGCGCGACTGAGCGCATCTGCGTTTGCGGGGCTCATGGCGAAGCCGCATCCGGTGCCGAAGAGAAACATTCCAACTGCGAGCAGCGGATAACTCTGGATGAACACGCCGCTTGCCTCGATTGCGGCACCGACGATCGCGAACGAGAGTCCAATCAGCAGTGGGGGGCGAGGCCCAACTCGGTCATACAGACGCCCTGCGAAATGCACAACGGCCAATACTGGCACAAGTAGTGGGAGTGCACCAAACCCAGCTTCAAGCGGAGTGAATCCAAGGACGGTTTGCATGAACATCGATCCATAGATTGCCTGGCCGACATTGATTGCTTGCAGCGAGAAAAGCACGAGTGCCGCGCCGAGCAAACGTCGGTCACGAAGCAGGCTTAGATCGATCAGCGGATTCGACAGTCGAGTCTGTCGCCGGATGAAGACGAGGAGCATTGCTCCGCCCTTGAGCGCAAACAGCCATGCGTGCAGCGAAAAGGGTCCGTCGAGTCCGAGTTCTTGGACCCCGACGATGAAGAGTGGAAACCCAAGACAGAGCATGACGACCGAAGTCCAGTCGATTGGACGTACCGGCGCGCGTGCAACCTGCAGACGAAGCGCAACCGTCAGCGCGATCGCCGCGAGCGCGATTGGCACGTTGAGCCAAAAACACCATTGCCACGAGGCGTACTCGACGAGCGTCCCACCGATGAGCGGCCCACTCGCGAGGAAGAGCAGTGAGATTCCAGCGTAGGTCGCCATCGCGCGACCCCGCTGATGAGGTTCGAACGAATCGATCACGATTGCAGCACTCGCGGGTTGCATCGTCGCTGCGAAAAGCCCCTGAACAATGCGCGCCGCGACGAAGAACCATGCACTTGGCGCCAGAGCGCACGCGACGGACGCGGTTACAAATCCGATGACCCCCACACGAAAGGCCGCAACACGTCCGATGCGATCGCCAACTCGACCGCCAAGTGCTACCCATGAGGCAAGCGCGACGAGATAGCCGTTCACCGACCAGACGCGGGCCGACGCGTCCATCTGAAGTTCAGCCTGAATGCGAGGAAGCGCGATTCCGATGATCGTTGAGTCGAGCAAGATCATCGAGAGCGACCCCGTCATCGCGATGAGTGTGAGCCACTTCCGATTCGAAGCTGGCGATGCGCTCACTTCGTGCATGGTTCGAGTGTAATGTGAGTGTTCATGTGGGAGCCGAGCGATCGAGTGATTCAGTACCTCCTGTACGGAAACTGGTTTTCACCCTCGACGAGACGGGGTCTTTGTCTCATCGGTCTCGCGACTGTGTGCATCTGTATGTGTGTTGGAAGAGCCCCTGCCACGAAGGGCAGTGCCGCACGTGCATTGAACTACCACCTCACATCCCTTGATGGGCGCACGCTCTCGTCGGACACGCTTTCGGGCAAGGTCGTCTTTCTTGATATGTGGGCAACGTGGTGTGCGCCCTGCCGCAAGACGATCCCGGCACTCGAGGCGCTTGCGGAGGCATTTCCAAACGAAGTCGCCGTTGTCGGAATCTCGAGCGAACCAGCCGAGACGGTCAAGAAGTTTCTCGCAAAGAACCCTGTGCGCTATCCGATGGTCGCTCCGGCGCCGCCAATGTCTAAGCCCTTTTCTAGTGTGCAGACGATCCCAACCATCTTTGTGATTCGGCGCAACGGGACGCTGTCGACCGTGCTTGTAGGTGCGCACGACCTCGAACAACTCACAGCCGCGTTCCGTTCTGCTGAATAGTCGGCGGTACCTTGATTGCATGCGCATCGCCCTCTGGCCGCTTTACGCCCTGATCACCGGATCTCTCGCCATGCACTCGCCACACGATCAGAGCTCGCCGCAGCCAACAGCGAAGCAAGCAGACCTTGATCGGCGAATGGGGTGGTTTCGCGAGGCGCGCTTTGGCATGTTCATTCACTGGGGGCTCTACGCAATTCCTGGCGGCACCTGGAAGGGTGCGGACATTGGAGGTGCTGGCGAGTGGATATTGCAGAACGGTCGCATTCTTCCTAGCGACTACATGCCGCTTCAGGCGCAGTTCAATCCAATTGAGTTCAATGCTGATGAGTGGGTGCGCATCGCCAAACTCGCGGGACAGAAGTACATCGTGATCACCAGCAAACACCACGATGGGTTTGCACTCTGGGATTCGCGCGTCTCTTCTTTCGACGTGATGGGTACTCCCTTCAAACGCGACATTCTGAAGGAACTCGCGGACGCATGCGCGCGCGGGGGCATTCAACTCTGTTTCTACCACTCGATCATGGACTGGACGCACAGCGACTACGAGCCAAAGCGAGAGTGGGATCCACGCAACCCCGATGACGCAGATTTCGATCGCTATGTTGGGTACATGAAGGAGCAACTGCGCGAGTTGGTCTCGGGTAAGTATGGCAAGATTGGCATTCTTTGGTTTGACGGAGAGTGGGAGCCTTCATGGACGCACGAGCGCGGGCTCGATCTCGCGAAGTTTGTCAGGTCGCTCGACCCCGATGTCATCATCAACAACCGAGTCGACAAGGGGCGCAACGGGATGGCGGGGCTCAACAACGCCGGCGAATGGGCCGGCGATTACGGAACGCCCGAGCAGGAGATTCCTGCAACCGGACTCGCAGGCGCCGATTGGGAAACCTGCATGACGATGAATGACACGTGGGGTTGGAAGTCGTCCGACAAGAACTGGAAGAGTGCTCCCACGATGATTCACATGCTCTGCGACATCGCGAGCAAGGGCGGCAATTTTCTTCTGAATGTTGGACCCCAACCCGATGGTCGCATTCCAGCCGAGTCGATCGACAGGCTTGCACGCATTGGCGCATGGATGGAGACCAACGGCGAATCGATTTACGGGACGACCGCGAGTCCGTTTGCGTCACTGCCGTGGGGGCGATGCACGCAGAAGCGACTTCCGCAAGGGAACACACGCCTCTACTTGCATGTGTTCGATTGGCCGAAGTCGGTCGATGGAGTCGCCAACATCCTGCACATCCCCGGACTCTCGAACGAAATCATTGCTGCGCGCGCTCTTGGAGCGACGAGTTTTTCAGTGAGCGCATCGAGAGATCCCAACGGATGGTCTCTCTCGATTCCGGTCACCGCTCCGGATGCAACGTGTAGCGTGATTGCGATTGATCTAGTTGGCGCTCCGCGTGTTGGCGCGGTCGAAGCGAAGTAACGAGCCGACTGTCGCTACGCTCAGCGGATGCCATCACTCATTCTCAACGGCGAGCGGATCGAACTGACAATTCAGAAACAAGAGGCATTCGGAGCGCTCGCGATGACGCTCGTTCCGATGCTTGCTCAAAAACAAAGCCTGCTTTCGTCACTCGGCGCGGTTGTTGCACACGGGCTCGCGAAACCGATCAGTGCGACTGAACCACCGATGCAGGCGTGCCTGTGGATGTTGCACGAAATGGGTGTTCGCGCAATGACGGCGACGCCAGGTGGCAGTGGAGGGTCGATCGACAAAGTCATCACGGAGGCGGAGCGCGCCTGCGATACGTCCGACCCATACTCTGCTGGCAACATGACAACGGGTCGCGCGCTCGCCGTGGCACTCTTGAATGTCTCGATGCGAACATTCATGCTCAACGATGTGCAGCGCGATGTGAAGATCCTTCCGCGTAACGCAATGGAACCCGCCATGCAATCGATCGTGGACATGCGTAGGTTGAATGAACCGATCCACATCACGACCACCCGAGCGCTGGCATCGATGATTGCGAGCGGCGTTGCCCTCGACGATGAGCGAATCGATGCGGTCGTATCGCTGCTTTCAGATCTAGGGATCACCGGCCTCTCTATCGATACGACCACCAACACCATCACCCTGCTCGGCCTCTTCTCAGAGCCCAACGCCGTCGCGAGCGCGTACCTGCAGGGGGCGGGGATCGCGGGGGTGCAAAAGACGCGCGAGCGGATCAACCATCTGAATTCCCAGGCCCAGGGTGCCGCACGAGGCAGTGGAGAACTACCCAAGCCTCCAGCACCGCCAGCGCGGAACTTTTCGAAGGCAAGGCGGCGGTAACCCCAGTCCCAATCGCGCGCCCGCACAGAATTCTGGACTGCTTTTCGAATTTCGCTCGATTTTGTCACCGTTCGTGCTAGTTTCGCGAAAGCAATGCGCATCCTGACCCCCACGATCGTGGCATCCCTCTCGCTCGCCTCGACCCTCTGTGCACACGGCCAGATTCAGTTCGTCGATCAAACCACGACGCGTTTTCCTGTGCAGGCTGAGTACACCAACCAGATTGGCGTTGGCGACATTGACGGTGACGGCGATCTCGACATGTGTTTCGCCAATGGACAGGGGTACTCAACGCTCGGCACACTTCTGAAGCCGCGCATCTATCTCAACAATGGCGCGGGAGTGTTTAGCGATGTCACTGACGCGCGTGTTGCTGGCATCACAGGGTGCTTTCGCAGCGCAGAGTTTGGCGACGTCGATAGCGATGGTGATCTCGACCTGTTGCTTGGTCAGGACTACAACCGCCAGATGCTGCTGCTCATCAACAATGGCACTGGGACTTTCGCCAACGAGACGACGGCGCGGCTCCCGGCGCTGACTTCATCAACAGCGCGAGCGACCTTCGGTGATGTGGATGGCGACGGCGACCTCGACATCGCACTGTGCAATTCAGGCACGAGCAGTCGATTTGGAAGCGGGCAACCACGGCTTTACACAAATGACGGGACGGGTCGCTTCACCGATGCGACAGCATCGCGACTTCCTGTGGGCAATATTTCAGAGCAGATGGACGCGCTCTTCTTCGACGCCGATGGCGACTTCGACTTGGACCTCTTCATTGCGACACGCGCCTCAACTCCGAACCAGAGTCGCCTCTGGCTGAACAACGGATCCGGCGTCTTTGCTGCGGGGGGCAATGTGATCAACGACGCGACCTCATATGCCTATGACGCAGGCGATATCGATGGGGATGGCGACCTCGACCTCATCGGCACGAATGCTGGTACGTCCAATCAAGAGTTGCTCGAGAGAAACGCCAATGGGCTCGGTACGTCGTGGACGAACATCTCGACGTCGATCTCACCGAATCCGTCGGTCGACGACAACGACAGCAAGTTCTTTGACATGGATAATGATGGAGATCTCGATCTTGTCGTCGCGGTTCTCGGTGGGTCAAAGCGCATCTACCGAAACAGCGGTACAGGCGCGTTTACACAGGTCACAAACATCATCACCGCTTCGTCCGACTCCTCACTCGATGTGAAGGTCGCAGACTTCGATGGCGACGGGCGGTACGACATCGTCACTGGGCAGGGCGAGAGTGGATCGTTCCAGAACCGTATCTATATGAACAACGGCGCCGTTGATACGAGAGCGCCAGTGACTGTTCGCACCGAGCAGGTGGTGCCAGGTTCTGTCGTCGGCGCGACGCACCCAGTGCGGGTCGAGTTGCGCGATGCGTACACGAGTCACATGGGATTCCATCCAAGAAGCGTGACACTTCGGTATGGAACGACCGCGGCGATGACAGAGTCGGTGGTGATGAAGCTCACAGGCAACGGGCTCTGGCGCGGAGTGCTGCCGTCCCTTCCTGCGGGGTCACTCGTGAGTTACTCCGTCCGTTCGGTTGATTCGTTTGGCAACTCAGGTGACGGACCAACCCTCAGTTTCACCGAACCCGGCACTCCACCCAATCCAGCGGACCTCAACGGAGACGGCCATGTCGATGGCGCCGACCTCGGATTTGTACTCGCGTCCTTTGGGACCTCTGATCCCAGCGGCGATACCAACAATGATGGATTCGTCGATGGCGGCGATTTGGCCACCGTGCTCGCGGCGTTCGGTTTGTGAGCCAACCGCTATCCGCCCCGAAGTGACGCCAGATATGCGACGACATCGCGCATCTCGCGCGGGCTGAGGATCGAAGTCATCACAGGCATCGCAGAGGGAGTGCCGAACCCAGTCGCGATCACAGCGTTGGGATCGGTCAGCGATTGCAAGAGCGCTGGCGAGTTGAGGCGTGATCCAACTCCATCGAGTGCTGGTCCGGCATGACCGCCAACGCCCGAGACGACGTGACATCGAAGACACGCCGCACCAGAGTGGTACATCACAACCTCACGCCCCAACACCGCGTCACCTCCTTCGAGCGCGAGTGCGGCAAGCTGCGAAGTGTCGACACTGCCACGCGCCTCAGCAAGATCGAGTCGCAGCGCAGGCGCAAGAGCGCCCTTGATCTGGCGCTCATTCAGCGATGCGAGCGCCGCCGCTGCCTTGCTTGAAGCTCTTGCGTCGGTCGCGTTCGCGAGTGACGCGCAGAGGCGAATGGAAGCCTGCTGCTCGCGCAGCGTGCCGCGATCGAGTGCGGCAACTGCCGACTCAATAGCTCGAACCGGATCGCGAAAAGCGAGGTGGTTGCGGGCAGCGATTCGCAACGCCGGTTCCTCACTCACGAGTGCGGCGTCGAGAGCGCGAACCGCCTGATCATCATTCGCGCTGACGAGCTGAGCGAGTGCAGCAGTCCTCTCAGAACCAGCTCGAGTCGAATCAAGGACGCACTCAAAGTTTGCACGTTGATCGAGCGCGATTCCAGCAGTTGTGGCCAGTTGCATTGCAGCTGAGCGCACACTGCTCTCGCTGTCGCGCGCGAGCGCGGGCAGCGACTGTGCAAGGGCTCGACGAAAACCTTCCTCGTCGCGCGCCGCGATCGGGGCGTGATCGAGGTGGCCGTTTACCCGATCTCGCGGCGCTGGTGCACGATAGGTCGCGAGTGCGGCGAGCGACTCAAGCCTGATGACTTCGGGCAGCGTCTGGTTTGCGGCGATCGCCGCAAGCGGGGCTCCTGCATCAATGCCAAGCGCGAGATTCGCTGCGATGGCGCGGCGAGCAAGGGCTGCGACATTCACATCAGCTGGTCGCCGCCCAATGGGACGTTCAAGTCTGCCATCAGGCAGTTTCCAGCCGATTGCAAGGTGATTGCCTCCTCCTCCTTGCGCATGACGTGCCTCGAGAATGTAGGTGGTATCTGCGCGCAGTCGGATCGGTTTGGACACTTGAGAGTCCATTGAGTCCCACGACTCTGGATCGCTGTATCCATCGACGCGCGCGATCACATCAACCGATCGCGCGGAACCCTCGGGAGTCACAGTCAGGACGCTGTGGTCATCACTCGTGAGAAAGAACTGGTACTCACCATCGACAGGCGGGTGGATCGTCCCAGTGATTCTCTGCACATACTTATTGCCATGCGCCGAGTGCCCAGTCGCTTCACGCACGGTCGAACTCTCGTCGCTCGCCTTCGTGAAGACCTCGGCACTCTCGAGAGCCTGTGATGACTCAATGACTTGGTTCTTCCAGACATCACGCGTGAATGTCACCTCAGACACCGCATCGGTGTCGGTTGTGCCAAGCGACGCGACACGGCGAGCAGCGTGCGCAAGCGCACCGAACCCTTCTGGGATCGGCACATCCCAGATCGCCCGTGCCGCTTCGGCAGCGATGCGAATGTCTGGATCAACGAGAAAGCGCGCAATTGCAGGATCGCGCTGTTTTCGCATCGCGAGCAGCACGCCGAGCCGCACGGATGCGAACTGATCAGCAGAGAGCTCTGCGAGTTGCTCACGCGTGGCGCATCCCGCGAGCCCCATGACAAGCGCGTGGCGAAGGAAGGCATCCTTGTCGTCGTTCTCAAAGAGTGCGGCTGAGAGCGATGGGACCGCTTCTGGCACGTGTAGTGCGCCGCAGGCAATGGCACACGCTGCTCGCACGCGCAAGTCATCATCGAAGAGATGCTCGACGAGCTTTGCTGCAGCAGGCTGATAGGCCGCTTCGCCAAGCGTTCGTGCAGCCTGCATGCGGATCTCACCGTCAACGCTGTCGAGCAGCGCCACAAGTGGAGCGAGGCAATCGATCGTCGTCACGCGAGTGCACCGCACCCCTTGAGCCTGCATGCCAAGCGCCCAGATCGCATGCATTTGTCCGAGGTGTCGTAGCCGTTTATCGCTCTCGCGAGTGCTGCCGCCGAGCGCGCGTGCAGTCAATCGCTCAGTCGATGAGTCCCCCATCGCAGCGAGCGCGAAATGTGATCCCTGACGAATGCGCATGTCGCGGTGATCGAGGAGCGCACAAAGCTCATCGATCGACCGCCCCGAAAAACCCTTTGCAATAATCGCGCGGCTCTGCGCGCAGACTTCAGTCTCGCGTGCAGCGGGCTCCCAGATCGCATAGATCTCTCCAGCGTCCTTCGAGTACCAACCACCACCCCAGTCACTCACGTAGACGCGCCCATCGGGTCCGAACACAACGTCA
>SYHM01000004.1 GCA_005799205.1 Planctomycetia bacterium
GGCCGCAAGGAGCTCGTGTCAGCCCAGTCCCAAAGAGCGCATCCACGATGATCAGTGGTCCGTCTGAAGGGATATGCCCCGCGAACTCGCTCCAGGGGTGAACGAGCGAGTGCGCAGCGGCCGCGTCCCGCATGGTGTGAGCATCAGAGTTCGCGCGCGGCGTGGTGACCTCGATTGCCATCGCGTGCACCCCCCAACTATGCAGCGTGCGGGCAATGGCGTAACCGTCGCCTCCGTTGTTGCCGCCTCCGCAGAGTGCGACTACGAGTGGTGGTAGGCAAGGGAGGCGCTTTCGAATGACGGTCGCACACTCGACAGCCGCGTGAGTCATGAGGACGAGTGGCGGAATGCCGAACTCCTGCACGCACGCGCGGTCATAGTCAATCGCCTGCTGCCGCGTGAAGCGAATCGCCACATGCCAAGGGTAGTCCTTCACGAACTCGCTAGTCTTCCATGATGATGGGCCTGCTGATTGCTCTGGTCTGGACCTTCGGCGCGCTCGCTGCCGTTGGGGGCATTTACTGGGCGATCGTGGCGTGGCGTGTCAGGCGCGACGGAGCGAATCGGCCGAGCCTGACTGAAGGGCTCACCGGATCACTTGCGCAGTGGCCCTCGGTGTCTGTCGTCGTTCCCGCGCACAACGAAGAGGGGCACGCTCCATGGTTGCTTCGCACGCTGATGACTCAGGAGTATTCCGGAAGGCTCGAGGTCATCTTTGTCGCCGATCGCTGCACCGATGGAACGCTTGCGGCGCTTGAGCGCGTGAAGCACGAGTGCGCGGGCGCCGGAAGCCGCGTCACTGTCATGCTCATCGATAACCACGAGTGTCCAGCGGATTGGGCAGGCAAGTGCAACGCCGCGCATCAGGGGGCACTTCGCGCAACGGGCGAGCGGCTGCTCTTTACGGATGCTGATGCCACGTTCGAGTCTGGCGCAGTCCGCGCCGCGGTGAAGCTCATGGGTGATCGGCAACTCGAACTTCTGTCGGTGCTGAGTACGGTCAGCGTTCGCCATCTCTTCGAGGCGGTCGTGCAGCCTGTCGCTGCGCTTCACCTAATGAAGCTCTACCCGATCGCGCGTGTAAACGACCCGGTCGACCCAATGCCATTCGCCAATGGGCAGTTCATGCTCTTCACGCGCGAGGCATACGAGTCGATCGGAGGTCATCACTCGGTGAAGGACGCGCTGCTCGAAGACATCGCCTTTGCACGCAGGGTCGTTCGAGTGCGGAAGGGCCGTGCGGGACTCTTTCTTTCAGGAGGACTGGTGCGCGTGCAGATGTACGAAACCTACGCGCAGTTTCGCGAGGGTTGGCGACGCATCTTCATTGAGGCCTGCCATAGAAACCCGAGGCGGCTGCGACGGTATGGGGTTGAGTGCATGCTGCTTGGGAGTGGGTTGTTCGCCGCTGCAATCATCTCAAGTCTCGCGGGAGTCGCGGGATGGGCGCACGGCAACGCCGGCCTTGCCGTGGGAGGAATCGGGTGTGGGCTCGCGGCACTGCTCGTGCAACAGCTCACCCTTTGGCGCATCTTCGAACTCGTCGGAGTGCCGCGCGCCGCAGCGCTCGCGTATCCCTACGCGTCATTCGCCGTCGCGCGCATTCATTGGCGCGCCGCGAAGGATCTCAGGCTCGGCAAGCCGGTCGTGTGGGGCGGGCGGTCGTACGTACTTGAGACGACGTCCAACTGATCGCCACCTCGGTGCGCGATGGCGATACCTTGCACCATCCATGAAGATTCTGCTGACCAACGACGATGGCATCACCGCGCCTGGGATCGCAGCCCTCTACGACGCGATCTCATCGCTTGGTGAGGTCTTTGTCATCGCGCCTGCAGGAGTGCAATCGGCGATGAGTCATGGAATCACTTTTCACAAACCTCTGTTGACTCGAGAGGTGCAGGTGAATTCGCGCATGAAGGGGACCGCCCTCGAGGGAACCCCCGCCGACTGCGTCAAAGTAGGACTTCGAACGATTTGGGTCGAGCGGTTTGGCGTCGGAAACCGTCCAGACCTTGTGATCAGCGGCATGAATAGCGGTGCAAATGTCGGGATCAATGTCATCTATTCAGGCACCGTGGCAGCTGCGATTGAGGCAGCATTTCTCGGTGTTCCAGCGATCGCAGTGAGCCTGCATTTGGGAGGTTCTGGTCGCGTGGCGTGGCCGCGCGCGGCAGAGATTGCCCGTCACGCGATCGATCGAGTGATCGAGCATCCACTCGATGCGCACCGCGTGATCTCGATCAATGTGCCTCGCACCGAATCACCCGATGCGCCGATGCCTGCGATTCGAGTTGTGCGCATGAACACCGCCGCCGGCATCGATCGTCACGAGCGACGCGAGTCACCTGAGGGGCACGCCTACTACTGGCCAACCGGCAACGGGATGGAGTTCTTTCACACCGCCCAAGGCAGCGATGTTGAAGCACTCAGTGATCGCAACATCACGATCACACCGCTCTCCTATGACCTCACCGACGAGTACTCACTCGCGACGTGGCAGCAGCGACTGCACGCGTAGCGCTGCAGGACTGGCTGCAAGTGACTGGGTTCAGTTCAAGATAAACCGCACGCGAAAGGGCAAGGTCTTTCCCGGCGCGAGCTTGTCGAGTTGCGATCCCTTGGCGCGCCACCGGTAGAGCGCGTCGAGCACGGGTCCATCGATATCGGGGTAGCCGCTCGATTGCAAGATTCGGCAGGTCACTGGGACTCCATCGCGTCCAAAGAGGATCTCGCACACTGGGTTCTGTGGCGAGGTCGTGAGCCGGGTCAGAATCGGAAGCTCTGGCTTGCGAGTCTTGACTTCGAC
>SYHM01000231.1 GCA_005799205.1 Planctomycetia bacterium
ATGAAGCCTCCAGCAGCTCGTCGAGCGAGGTCGTCTCGCACATAGCCCGCGAGGCGGTATCCCTGTTGATCCATCAAGAAGACGGCGGCATTGCAGACGCCAACGCGCGCGATGATGTACTGCGTTGAGACTGTAATCACCCCTTCCGGTTCACTCTCTTGCGCGAGCAGGGTGCGGCACTCAGCCTGCATCGACGCAATTCCTTCTCGGTCGCGAGCGCTTTCTTCTGCGCCAGCAAGAGTCGCAACTGCACCGCCGAGTCGCTCTTCGAGCGCTCGTCGCTCGATGGTCAGCCTGCGACACGCCCCTTCGAGTACCGCGAGCCGATCGGTGCGCACTCGCGAACGCACCGCCTGTTCGATCTCACGTGCAAAGCGAGTGGCGACATCCGCGTCCCGATTCCACTCGTCTGTTTCGATCCAGTCATTCACCCCAGCGCGAACGCACGCTGCAACTGCTGAAGCACTTTCAAGCTCGCCAACGACGACGATTCGCGCATCGGGGTGCACCTTCCGCACGATCCATGCCACTCGTTTCGAACGCGGTCCCACAGACGCCTGATGAATCACGACAACGTCGATCGTCCGACCGCGAATCCAACCGAGCGCCGCGCGCGCAGAGCCAATTCGATCGACTCGCACGGTCCATCCAGCGTCAGCGCCTGCGGCGTCAATCCGACGAAACGCCGGACCATTGACCGCTCCGATGAGTAGTACATGTGCCGCGCCGAGCGTTCGTGTGCGTTGTTGAGTGTGTTGCATGGCGTGCTCCTGCAACGACCAATCGGTCTAAGCAGGGCCCCCCTTGAGTCCACAATCGACCTTCTCTCACTTTTTTGCAACAAATCCATCGGGATATCGGTCACGCCAGAGCGTCACCGCATCTGGCTCGCGCGGATACCGCACGCGCAGTGCGATGGGGTCGATGGCCCTCCCCTGTGCGAAAAGTGCTTCGCTCACCGTCAAACAATGTGCCGCGCGAAATGTCGGAGGCTCAATGCGCATTCCCCGCTCGAGAGCTCGGGCGCGCAGAGGTGCAGGCAGGTGCTCATCGGCAAGAAGCACTCCCGAGAGCGGACCATCGAACGTTGCGGTCGATGAGATCCCCTCGTTCGCAAGTGTGAGTGAGCCAGGTCCACTGGAAGTGATCGTCGAGAGCCAGCACGACTCTCCCTTTGACGCGAGTGCGACGACCACCGATTCGTTCGCACTGCCGGTCCACCAGAGTTGACGTGCACCCTCCGCCGCAACAAGCGCCGATGCGACATCGACCGCTGGGACACACAGCCCTTCGCAGAGTCCCTTCGCCGTTGAGATCGCTACTCGCAATCCTGTGAAACCTCCTGGACCTGTCGAGACAGCGATTGCCTTGAGATCGCGTCGGTGTACCGCCGCGGCCTCACAGAGCTCGATGATTGCCGGCAGCAGCAGGTCGCGGTCACGTGTATCTCCAGATGGAGCGCACTCATGCACGCGGCCATCGCGTCCGCGAATAGCGACTGAGATCGCCCTCTGACTCGCTTCGATTGCTAGCACCCCACTCATTCGTCAACTTTGCGGTAGAGCCCTAGCGGGATCGCAGATCGCACGATGTCGGCCTCGCTGGGGAGTGGACAACCCAACTCGATTGGCACGACCGCTCCGCGCTCATGGTCGCTGTTGATCACCACGAGCCCAGGCGCAGGTGATTCGATTCCCATCTCGGTGTGGCAGTGGCCAACAACGAAGAGGCTGCACCCGCAGATTTTCAAGAGCTCCGCAATGTGCGCTGGGTCGTGCGTTCGCCCCCAGACAAAACTCCATGCCGTGCCCGCGGGAGCTGAATAGTCGTCGCGGGTCAGAGCGCGGTCAAATGCTGTGCGATCAAAGTCGATCCGATTCGGAACTGAGTGCGAACACCAGAGCCCATTTTCCGCGCGCAGCGCGAGCGGCATCGCGAGCACGAATTCTCGAATCGCGGTCGCGACCTCTTCTGCCGTCTCCCCGAAGCAGTAGTCGAGGCCATCGTCAAACATGGCGACTTGATCTCCACCACCCTTGCTGACGCTGAGTCGAAAGCACTGTGCCAACTCGTGGTTGGCGAGAATCGGATGAACCTGTAGCGGAAACAGATTCACAAGCTCGGCCACGAGCGCGAGGTTGCGGTAGGAGAAATCCATCCCATTTACGAGACTTTCGCCGTGAATCAGTTCATGCAACATCACATGATGGTCTTGGCTCTCTGAAAGCTCAGCGAGCTGAACGATGGCAGCGAGATGACCCGGAAAGTCGTGAACATCTCCCGTTGCGAGAAGCCTGCCGCGCGGCGGAAGGTGGACGAGCGAACCACGCCGAAGAGGCGATGCGAGCATGCTCCGCGATGCGCGCTGAAAGATGTCCACCATCACCGCCGAATCCCGAAAGTTCACTTCGGGAAGGCCACTCATCGCACAGCGCTCTCCACCGCTTGCATTGAGATTGCAACGCTCCCGCGGCCCGTCGCAGTTTCGATTTCGACAAACCCGTAAATGATGCCGGTGACTCCCGCCACTGGCGCAACGCGAACGAGCACGTCAACATCATCCTTTGTGCCAGGGCGAACTCCCTCGAGGGTCGCGGTGAACTGGGGTGAGAGCGAGCGAACCGCGCTCACCTTCGACCACTCTGGCAGAACAACAGCGCCTCGCCCAGCTGGGTTGTAGTGCTCGATCGTGAGGGGAATCACCAATGACTCGCTCGACGAAAGTCGACCTGCAACGCCGAGCGGTTCTGGAACAAACCAATAGCGGGCAGCCTTCGAGGGGTCAGCTCGCGAACCAGTGCACTCGTGGCGAAT